>JBGPVQ010000132.1:0-7107 GCA_041491785.1 Gemmatimonadota bacterium
CCGCCGACCGCGAATCTTGGCCGCATGTTCATCGGCCACTTTGCGGTCGGCTTCGCGTCCAAGCGGTTGGCGCCCCGCACCTCGCTGGGCCTCCTCCTGGCCGCGCCGCTCCTCCTGGACCTCCTCTGGCCGCTTTTCTCGCTCGTCGGCCTGCAGCGCGTCCGGATCGTCCCCTCGAGCAACCCCTTCACCCGCCTGACGTTCGACTCGTACCCCTGGTCGCACAGCCTGCTGATGGCGCTGGTGTGGGGAGCGCTGCTGGCGGCGCTCTATCGCCGGGGGGGCGGAGCGGCCCGCGTCGCAGGGATCCTGGCCCTGGTGGCCATGCTGCTGCTGCCGCTGGCGGCGTGGGTCGACCGGCACCGGGAGCCCGTCGGAACCGGCTCGGTGTGAGGTAGTCGGGCGAGCGCGATCGGGTCGTGAGGCCGATCTACCGGAACAGCGCCGGCACCTGCGTCACGATGGTGTAGGCCCCCAGCCCGGTCATCGCCAACGCCACCGCGGCCCCCGCGAACGTGAGCGTCCGCGGGTGCCGGTATCCGTTCATCAACTCGCTCCGCCTGGAGGCCAGCAGCATTGCCGCGAGCCCGAGCGGCAGGACGAGCGCATTGATGGCGCCCACCGCGATCAGGATCGTCACCGGACGGCCGACGACGAGGAACACGGCCGTCGACAGGACGATGAATCCGATGATGAGCGGTGCCGCCCGGTCCCGCCACGCCGGGCGCAGCGTCCGAACGAACGACACCGAGGTGTAGGCCGATCCCACCACCGAGGTGATTGCCGCCGCCCACATCACCGCGCCGAAGAATCGGTACCCCAGCTGTCCCGCGGCGAGCTGAAAGACGGCTGCGGCGGGATTGGCCGGATCGAGGCGCAGCCCCCGGCTCACGATCCCCAGAGCCCCCAAGAAGAGCAGCACCCGCATCATGGTGGCCACGCCGATCCCGGTGATCGCGGAGCGGGTGGCTGGCCCGATAGCCGCGGGGCCCGAGAGGCCCGCGTCGAGGAGACGGTGGGCCCCGGCGAAGGTGATGTATCCCCCCACGGTCCCGCCCACGATCGTCACCACCGCCAGGGCGTCGAACCGGGCGGGAAGGAGGGTGCGCATCAGGGCCTCGCCGAGCGGTGGGTGCGCCGCCGCCGCCACGTACAGGGTGAGGAGCACCATCAGTCCACCCATCAGTTGGGCAAACCGGTCCATCGCCCGCCCCGCCTCCTTGAAGAGAAAGAGGCCGATGGCCAGCGCCGCGGACACCACCGCACCCAGCTCGGTGGACCAGCCGAGCATCGCGTTCAATCCCAGTCCGGCGCCGGCGACGTTTCCGATATTGAACGCCAAGCCACCGATGGCCACCAACACCGCGAGAGTGGAGCCCAGCCCCGGGATCACCCGATCGGCGAGGGTCTGAGCCGGCAGCCGGGCGGCGACGATCACCCGCCAGATGGTGAGCTGCGCTCCGAGATCAAAGAGGACTGACAGGAGGATGGCAAAGCCGAAGCTCGCGCCCAGGGTCGCGGTGAACACCACCGACTGGGTCAGGAAACCCGGCCCGATGGCCGAGGTGGCCATGAGGAAGGCGGCGCCGAGAAGGACGCGCAGGTGCCCGCGTGACGGCGCGGTGGTAGAGCTGCTCGCCATGATGCCGGGTCCGAGGGAAAGGAGTGGCCGCCAAGCGTAACGCCCCCACGGTCCGGGCGCTATTTTCCGGGCCCATGAGCCCCGCCCCATGGCATCCCAAACGCCTCCTCGTCTCCCACGCCCTCCACGAGGGCCTGGGGGACTATCTCCTGGCCCGCCGCCCCGATCTCGAGGTGCGCGCCCGCGGCCTTACCGAGATCACGGCGGCGGACGTTGAATGGGCCGAAGTGCTGGTGGGCTTCCGGGTTCCGAGCGAGGGGTACTGGCAGAAGCTCCGCTGGATCCACTGCATCGGAGCCGGCGTGGATGCATTCGCCTTCCGGACCGGGTTGTCCCCGGATACCCTCCTTACCCGCACCTCCGAGGACTTTGGCCCCCAGATGGGAGAGTTTTGCCTGACCCGGGCGCTGGCCGTGACCCAGCGGCTGCGGCACCTCGAGGCCGAGCAGAGGGCCCGAAGCTGGAAGCCGAAGCACCCGGAGCAGATCCGCGGAACTCGGGCCCTGGTCGTGGGAACCGGGACGGTGGGCCGGGGGATCGCGCGTGCATTCCTGGGCGTGGGGTGCGTGGTGGAGGGAGTCTCCCGCAGCGGAGCGGCGCGGGAGCCGTTCTCCCGGGTGTATCCGGTCACGGCCTTTGCCGAAGCGGTGCGGGGCGCGCGCTGGTTGGTGCTGGCCTGCCCGCTCACCGAGGAGACATTCCACTTCCTCGACCAGGCCCGGCTGGCCGAGTGCGCCGGCGCATACCTCGTCAACGTGGGCCGGGGCCCGCTGGTCGAGGAGTCGGCGTTGCCGTCCGCTCTCGACCGGGGCTGGCTCTCGGGCGCGGCGCTCGACGTATTCGAGAAGGAGCCGCTGCCGGAGGATTCCCCCCTGTGGGCCCATCCCGCTGTGACCCTCTCCCCCCACATCTCCGGCCTGACCACGATTCCGGGGGCGGCCGCGGGGTTCCTGGCCTGCCTGGCGGACGTGGAGGCGGGGCGCCGCCCGGCCCTCGCCGTGGACTCTTCCCGCGGCTATTAGCCCAAACGCGGGAGCCCCGCCGAGCCAGTGGCTCGGCGGGGCTCCGGAACTCGGCGGCGGATCAGCTCAGATCTTGAACTGGAATCCGCCGGTAATCGGGAACATCGTGGCGCTGTTGGCCTTGAAGTACTGGCCGCTGGTCTTCTTGAACGCCATGTCCATCTGCGGACTGGCCATGAGGCCGATCCGGTCGGCGAACCACCAGGTGATGGTGGCGCCCGCGTTCACGGCAAAATGGACGTCGGTTCGAACCCCGAGGGCATCCTTGAGCACCTGGTTGGGCGAGAACACCATGATGCCCGGTCCGGCGTTGAGGCCGACGGTAAAGCGGCCCTCCTGGACCACGTTGTAGCTGGCCTTGAGGAAGGTATGGACCACGTTCCATTGCTCGTCATTCACGCCGCCGATGACGCTGCCGTCGGCCTGCTTCTGGCTGTGATGGGCCCAGTCCACGCTCAGGCCGAGGTGGAGACGGTTGCCCAAGGCGATGGCTGCTCCGGCCCCGAAGGAGGATTGGCCCTTGAGCGAGTCCTTGGCAGTCCCCAGCGGCTGGGTGAACCCGGCGCGTATGTCAACGGTGGCGTACCTCTCCTGAGCGAGCACAGGACCCGCCATGAGGGCGAGGAAACCGACCGCGAGAACGGGGCGAAGGACTCTCATGCGTCACTCCCTTGGGAGGAATTGATGGAAAAGCCGGGTGACCGTACGCGCCAACCCGCCACCAATCAACAGTTTCGTCGCGGTTTGGTCAAGATCCACCTTTCCGACACCCCGCCCAGCCAGGTCCCTTCCTGCTGAGGGGATAACGCGGGCCGTCCCGGCAGCGTACCTTGTCTGTTCGTCAGAAGCCCCCCCCCAAGCCGAGGTAACGACCATGCCCGACACCGGCTGGCTGCATCCCCAGGTCGTCCATTTCGTCGTGGCCCTCGGCCTGGTCGGAGTCCTTCTCCGCCTAGTCTCCCTCACCGGCCGGATGGCGTGGACCAACTCGGCCGCCGCATTGCTCCTCATTGTCGCTGGCGGGGCGTCCGTGCTTGCCGTCAAGTCGGGGAAGGACTCCCTTGGACAGTCCGAGCGAATCCCTGGTGCCCGCGAAGCCGCGCAGACGCATGAGGAATGGGGAAAGCGGACCAGAACGGTCCTCTTGGTCGTCGGCGGGCTGGAGATCCTCGGGCTGATCGCGGCCGCGCGACCGATGGGACGGCCTATCCGTCCGCTCGCCGCGGCGGCCGGGATCGCGGCGGCATTCTGCATCGTGAAGGTGGCGGACCTGGGAGGCGATCTGGTGTACAACTACGCCGGCGGCGTCGGGACTCGGGAGGGAAGCGCGGCCGACCTCAACCAACTCCTGGTCGCCGGGCTGTACAATACGGCGCACTCGGCCCGCAACGCGGGGCGCTCCGAGGAGGCCGCTCACTTCACCGACGAGCTGGTCAAGCGCCTGCCCTCGGACACCTCGGTCATGTTCCTGGCCATCGAATCCAAGATCGAGGACCGGAAGGATCCGGCGGGGGCGCTGGCAGACCTGGCCCAGCTCCAGGTGCCGCCCGACAACCCCGGGCTGGCCACGCGCCACGGAATCCTCACCGCCCAGGCGCTCGCGGCCTCGGGCCGGGCCGACAGCGCCAAGGCGCTGCTCGGTGCGCTGGCGCAGAAGTTCCCGCGGTCTCAGGGGGTCAAGGACGCGTTGGAAAAGATGAAATAACTCCCGGGGCGGTCAGGCCCGATGATGGTCGGAGCGCCAATGCTGGACGGCGCGCTTGACCTCGTCGCGGGTGCCGATTTCCCCCGCCAGGATCCGGTCCACCAGGTGGCCGACCTCGGCGTCGGACGCGAAGCGGATGCCGATGAGCTGGTCCAGCGTCAGCTTCTCGAGGTCGCTGTGGCGGCCGGGAAGGAGCCGCTGCAAGCGGAGGGTTTCCTCGAGCGAGATCAGACGGTCCTGGACCCGGAGGGGCATCCAGCGGGCGAACACCACCACCAGCACCAGCGCCAGCGCCACCACTGCCGCCCAGCCGGTGATCAGGGAGGGTTCGCGGACCGCGACGACCACCTCCACGATGAAATTGATGGCGAGGATCGGGAGGGCGAAGAAGTGCCACGGCGGGAGAAAGCGCCGGTGGTTGCCGTAGTTCTGGACTGAGTCGTCGGACATGGCGGTCACCCGGTGAGCGGTCGACGGTGAACGGTTACTATTGGCGCGGATTTGATCAAGATACCGGGGCGTACCGCCGGCGGCAGTACCAGTACACCGGAAGCCCGGCCAGGAGGAGCGCCGCCCCGATGGCCGCGGCGCTAGGCGCCTCGACGATCGTGTTGAGGATGAGGTACGCCGAGAAGAAGATGAACACCACCGGGGTAACCGGATAGCCCCAGGCCCGGTAGGGGCGCGCCATGCCCGGCTCCCGGCGGCGGAGCACCATCACCGCAGCGCAGCTCAAGGCGTAGAACAGAAACGACACGAACACCATGTAGGTGATCAGCTGGAGGTAGGTCCCGCTGAGCGCGAGCAAGGCCGACCAGACCCCCTGCACCACCAGCGAGGTATTCGGTGTCGCGTAGCGGGGATGCAGCCGCGCCGCCCAGGGAAAGAACTGCCCCTCACGGGCCATTGCGTAGGGAATCCGCGCCGCCGTGAAGATGATGCCGTTGTTGGAGCCCAGCGTGGAGATCAGCACCGCCACGGTGATGAGGGCCGCCCCGGTGGGCCCCAGCACCACCCGCATGGCGTCCGCCGCCACCAGCGACGATTCGGCGGTGGCCTTCTGCCCGAGCACGTAGAGCATCGCCAGGCTCACGCCGATGTAGAGCACGCTCACCAACACCGTGGAGATGAGGATCGAGCGAGACATGTCCCGGGCGGGATTGCGCATCTCGCTCCCGACGTAGGTGATCTCGATCCATCCATCGTAGGCGAACAGCACGGCGATCATCGCCAGGCCGAACGGGCCCACCAATACCCCGATGCCCTCGCTCGGCCAGAGCGGCTGGATGTTGCCGGCGCGGCCGCCGGGGAGCAGGAGGCAGAGGGCCACCAGGGCCACCACCGCCGCGATCTTGATCAGGGTCATGACGTCCTGGGTAAGCGCCCCCACCCGGAGTCCGAAGCAGTTGATTCCGGTGAGCAGGAGGATTGACCCGGCGGCCACCAGCTTCACCGCCAGGGGAGAAAGCGGCAGGAAGTATCCGAGGTAGGTGGCGAAGCCCACGGCGATGGCGGCGATCGAGGCGGGATTCACCACCACCGCGCTGCCCCATCCGTAGAGGTATCCCCAGATCGGCCCGAAGGCGCGCCGGAGGTAGACGAACTGTCCGCCGGCCTTGGGCATCGCGGCACCCAGCTCGGCGATGCAGAGCGCGCCGCAGAGCGACACCACCGCGCCCACCACCCACACCAGGATGGTGGGGAAGGACGCCGAAAAGGCGGCCGCGATGGTGCTCGGCACGATGAAGATCGAGGAGGCGATGATCGTCCCGACGTTGATCATCGTGGCGTCGAGCAGGCCGAGCTCCCGGCGGAGACCATCCTCCGAAAGGGCGGGGGGCGGCCCGTTCACCGTTCAGCGTTCACTGTTGACCTCGCAAGGGAGCGGACGGCGGGAACGGCTCCCAAGGTACCGCCCGGCGGCCCGGCCCTCAACCACGCCGCGGTAGTGGCTGGGACCGCGCCCGCGAGCTATCCTATGGCGCCACCCGTCCCACCCACAGGAATTCATCCCCGATGACTCGCCCAGCCGCCCTGATGCTCGCTCTGTTCACCGTCCCGGTATTCGCGGCGGCGCAGGCCGGCCCCAGCGCAAAGCCGGCCGCACGGCCCGCCGCCACACCCCGGGCCAAGGAACCGGCCAAGGAGCCAGCCAGGCAACCCGCCAAGGAACCGGCCAAGGCGCCGGCACAAAGCCCCGCGCCGGCGCAGGTCCCTGCGGCGGACACGACCGACCGGCTCCGGCCCGGGCTCTTCGCGGGGCTGCGGTTCCGCAGCATCGGCCCGGCGGCTCCGTCGGGGCGCATCGGCGAGGTAGTGGTACCGGCGTCGAGCAAGAACACCTGGTATGTCGCGGTGCACTCGGGGGGCGTCTGGAAGACCGTGAACGCCGGCACCACCTGGACCCCGATTTTCGACTCCCAGAGCTCCTACTCGATCGGGACCCTCGCGGTCGACCCGAAGAACCCCCTGGTGGTCTGGGTCGGTACCGGCGAGAACAACAGCCAGCGCAGCGTGGGCTACGGAGACGGCATCTACAAGTCCACCGACGGCGGGCGCAACTGGTCCAATGTGGGGCTCAAGAGCTCCAATCACATCGGAAGAATCCTGATCGATCCTCGGAATTCCGACGTGGTCTACGCCTCGGCCCTCGGGCCGCTCTGGTCGGCGGGAGGGGACCGTGGGGTCTACCGGACCGCGGACGGCGGAAAGACCTGGACCCAGGTGCTCAAACCCGA
>JBGPVQ010000133.1:0-7098 GCA_041491785.1 Gemmatimonadota bacterium
ATTTGGCGGCTGGTGATCAGCTATTTCACGATCATCTTCGGGACCATCGTGTTCAGCCTCTGGGTGCGACGGGGCCTCAAGGGGGTGGAGCAGGACGCCGGCGCTCTCGCGTCGGTGGCAGCGCGCGCGCCGTGATCGAGCCGGCCTCGGACGACCTTCCTTCGGAGCGGGTTGATCCGGCGCTGCTCCGGCGGATCCTCGGGTACCTCCGGCCCTATCGCGGACTGGTCGCGCGCGCCGTGGCGGTGCTCCTGGTCGGCGCCGTACTGGCGCTGGCCGGCCCGGTGTTCACCCAGCGCGCCCTCGACGTCGCGATTCCGCGCAAGGATTTCCCGCTCCTGGTGCGGTACACCGTGCTCTTTCTCGGCGCGATGGGGCTCAACTTCGTCGTCGAGTACGCCCAAACCGTTCTGACGGCGAAGATCGGGCAGCTGGTGATGTACGATCTCCGCATGGAGATCTTCGCGCGGCTCCAGCGGCTCTCGATTCCCTATTTCGACCGCCACCCGGTGGGGCGCCTGATGACCCGGGTGACCAGCGACGTGGAGACGTTGAACGAGCTCTTTTCCTCGGGGGTCGTCGCGGTGTTCGGGGACCTGTTCACACTCCTCGCCATCATGGTGCTGATGCTCGCCACCGACTGGCGGCTGGCCCTGGTGGCGTTCGCGGTCATGCCGCTGCTCTGGCTGGTGGTGACGCTGTTCCGGACCCGGGTCCGCGAGGCGTTCCGCGACATCCGCGCCCGAGTGGCGCGGCTCAACGCCTTTCTGCAGGAGCACCTCTCGGGCATCCGGGTCGTACAGCTGTTCAATCGCGAGCGGGATTCGGCGCGGCGCTTCGATCGGCTCAACGCCGAGCACCTGCGCGCCCATCTGCGCTCCATCACACTGTACGCCATCTTCTTCCCCGCCATCGAGATCCTCACTTCGGTGGCGCTGGCCCTCCTGCTGGTGGCCGGGGGAGGCCGGATCTCGCGGGGTACCCTGACCGTCGGCGTGCTCGCGGCCTTTCTCCAGCTGACCCGCCGTTTCTTCGAGCCGCTGCAGGATCTCTCCGAAAAGGTGAATCTGTTCCAGAGCGCCATGGCGAGCTCGGAGCGGGTCTTTCGGCTGCTCGATACGCCGGTGGCGGTGCCGGAGCCGGCGGCGCCTCGGCCGCTCCCGGACCCGGTCCGCGGTGAGGTGGCCTTCGAACGGGTCTGGTTCCGCTATTCGCCCGAGGGTCCTTGGGTCCTCCGGGACGTGAGCTTTACCGCCAGGCCGGGGGAGACCATCGCGCTGGTCGGACACACCGGGGCGGGAAAGACCACGGTGATCAGCCTGTTGCTGCGGTTCTACGAACCGGAGCGCGGTCGGATCACCCTCGACGGGGTGGACATTCGCGAGCTTTCATTGTCCGATCTGCGGCGCCCCATCGGCCTGGTCCAGCAGGACCTCTTCCTCTTCACCGGGAATCTGTTTCGGAACCTGGCCCTGGAACCGGGGACCACCGAGGCCCAGGTGCGCGACGCCGCCCGGAGGGCCGGGGCCGACCGGTTTATCGCGCGGCTCCCGGAGGGCTACGGCCACGAGCTGGGCGAGCGGGGCAGGAGCCTCAGCGTCGGGGAGCGGCAACTGCTCTCGTTCGCCCGCGCCCTCGCGCTCGATCCGCGCATCCTGGTGCTCGACGAAGCCACCAGCTCGGTCGACGCCGAGGCCGAGGCACAGATCCAGCGGGGAATCGCCGAGCTGATGGCCGGGCGCACCAGCATCGTCATCGCACACCGCCTCAGCACCATTCTCAACGCCGACCGGATCCTGGTGTTTCATCACGGTGAGATCGTGGAACGCGGCCGGCATTCCGAGCTCCTGGCGCAGGGAGGCCTCTACCGCCGCCTGTACCGCCTCCAGGCCTCGGTTTCCTTGCCACCCGGCCAGCCGCCACCTACGTTTGAGCCGACTGTTTCCACTTAGGACGTCACGAACGCATGCAGCTCGAATTCGGCGGCCGCCGGTACCCTGTCGCCGCCGGTGATCTTGTCATCGGCTCCGGGCCGGACTCGACGCTCGTGCTCGCCGCACCGGGGGTTCTCCCCCGGCACGCGCTGGTCCGGTCCCTCGGCGCGGGGATGGCGTTTGTTGTCCCGGCCGCGCCGGGAGCGGAGATCCTCGTGAACGGAGCCCGGTTGGGCGGCGACCCGACTCCAATCATGCACGGCGACAAGATTGGGATCGGCGGCCACGAGGTCCTCGTGGCCGACCCGCGCAACGCGGGCGCCACCCAGGTCATCAGCGCCGCCCGACCCGCCGATTCCACCCCAACACCCCCGGACTCCGCGGGTTCCGCGCCCGCCGCCGCGGAACCGATTTCCGTCGGCCGCCTGGTAAGCCTGAACGACGGACGGGAATACGCGCTCTCGGCGGTGCCATTCGTGATCGGTCGCGATGCCGCCGCCGACGTGGTGGTCGAGGGAGACGACGTCTCCCGCCGTCACGCCGAGATCCTCACGCTGCCCGATGGCGATTTCCTGGTGGATTCGAGCAGCAACGGAACCTGGCTCAACGGCGAGCGCCTCCGCGGGAAGCAGGCGTTGCAGGCGGGCGACATCCTCCGGGTCGGTCCGGAGGAACTCCGCTACTATGCCGCCGAGCGGAAAACCCCGCCGCCCAGCGTCGGTTTCCGCCTCGGCGAAACGGTCATCGGCATGCCGGCCCTCCGCCGGCCGCCGCCGCTGCAATCCTCCTACCTCGCGCCGAGCGAACCTCCTCTCGCCTCGCTGCTGGTCCGGTCCGGGGCACTCAAGGGGGAGCGGTTCGCGATCCGGACCCCGGTGGCCAATATCGGGCGCGCCGATTACAACGACGTCACCCTGGACGATCCCAGTGTCAGCGCCAGCCATGCGAAGCTCCAGCTCCGCGACGGGGTGTGGATGCTGGCCGACCTGGGCTCGACCAACGGCACCACGGTGGATGCGGAACCGGTGACTGGGGAGTCTCCGCTGTCGCCCGGCGCCTCCATCGGGTTCGGGGAGGTGAAGCTGCTGTTCGAGCCGCGGGACCGCGGTGTAAAGAAGCGGGACGGCACCGTGGTGGTTGAAGTTCAGCTTCCCTCCGCGCCGCCACCTGCCCCCGGGCCGGTCATCCAGGCGACCGTACTGGGCGGGGCCCGGCGGGGAGCGGTAGCCGGCGCCCGGCGCCCCTGGCGATGGATCCTCCCGGCCGCCGCGCTCGCCGTGGGCGCGGTGCTGCTGGCCTGGTACCTCCTTTCTCGTTGAACCGGCAATGAAGATTTCCTGCGCGGGCAATACGGACGTCGGCGTCGTCCGCTCGGGGAACGAGGACAACTTCCTCCTCGACTGTGCGCAGGGGCTGTTCATCGTGGCCGACGGCATGGGCGGCCACGCCGCGGGCGAGGTGGCGAGCGAAATGGCGGTGGGGATCATCGCCGAGGAGCTGGGGAGCCTGCGCGGGCTCAGCGACGCCGAAGCCGCGGCGCGGATGCGGAGCGCCATTCGCAAAGCCAACGCGGCCATCTTCGATCGTACCTTGGCCGAGCACGACAAGCGGGGGATGGGCACCACCACCACAGTGATGGTCTTGTTCTCCCGGCGCTTCATGATCGGACAGGTGGGCGACAGCCGCGCCTACCTGCTGCGCGGCGGCGAGTTCCTGCAGCTCACCAAGGACCACAGCTACGTCCAGGAGCAGGTCGACGCGGGGCTCCTGACTCCGGAACAGGCGCGGACCCACCCCTACAGCAACGTCATCACCCGGTGCGTCGGCGCGAACGAGGATGTGGCGCCCGACATCTACTTCGGAAATCTTGAGGAGAAGGACGTCGTGCTGCTGGCCTCCGACGGACTCACCGGCATGCTGGAGGACGAGCAGCTCGCCGGCATCATGGCTGCCGAAGACAATCCGGAATCCTGCGTCAATCGCATGATTGCCGACGCCAACCGTCGCGGTGGGCTCGACAACATCACCGCCATCGTCGTTCGGGTGGACTCCGCGGACAGCATCACGGGCGAGATGCCCGTCGCCCGCCCCGCCTGACCGGACGCCCCCTTTCCGGATCGCCGGCCATGGACAATCCGAAACTGCTCCTGTTCGTCGCCCTCGGCGTCGTCGGCGTGGTCTTCCTGGCCGGCTGGGCTCGGGCACTCCGGGCCGGCCGGGCCTCGGGGAACGGCGCCGCGTTTCCGTCACCCACCGAAGTGGCCATTGGATTTGGCACCAATTTCTTCGACACGCTGGGCATCGGGTCGTACGCGCCGACGACCGCGATCTTCCGGTTCCTCCGCCTGGTGCCCGACGAGAAAATTCCGGGTACGCTCACGCTGGGGCATGCGCTCCCCACCGTGGTTCAGTCGTTCATCTTCATCGCGATCGTGAACGTCGATTTCGCCACGCTGGTGCTGTTGATCGCCGCTTCGGTGCTGGGAGCCTGGCTCGGCGCGGGGGTGGTGGCGCGATGGCCCAAGCGAAACATCCAGATCGGAATGGGGCTCGCGCTGTGCGCCGCCGCGACCCTCTTCATTATGGCCAATCTGGGAATCGTGGCGGGAGGCGGTGTCGCGCTTGAGCTGACCGGCGTCAGGCTGATCGCCGGGATCGCTGGAAATCTCGTGCTCGGCGCGCTCATGACGCTGGGTATCGGACTCTACGGTCCCTGCCTCATCATGATCAGCCTCCTGGGCATGGAGCCGCGGGCGGCGTTCCCGATCATGATGGCGAGCTGCGCCTTCCTGATGCCGGTGGCCAGCCTCCGGTTTTCGAGGGCGCAGGCCTATGCCGCGCGCCCCGCGCTGGGGCTGGTGCTGGGCGGCATTCCCGCGGTGTTGATCGCCGCGCTGATCGTCAAGTCGATGCCGCTGGTGGCGGTGCGCTGGCTGGTCGTGGTGGTGGTGTTGGTCGCGGCGGCGGGCTTGCTGCGGTCGGCGTTCGGACGGACTACAGCAGGCGTTTCGCCGCCGCCAGTCGCCCGCTGACCTCCTCGGCCGTCATCTCCAGCAGGGTGGGCACCCCCTCCAGCGATTTCGCGGGCAGCCGCGCCACAAACACCCGCAGCCGCCGCGCGCTCTTGTAGAGCTCCCCCGCGATTCTCGGCAGGCCGAGATGGCCGGCGCGGCCTTCGTCGGTCAGCCGCTCGACCGACCCGTCCCGGAGCCGCAGCGGGAGGTCCACCGACAGCATGCTCGCGCGCGCGGGAAAATCGAGCAACACCTCCCCGCTGGAGAGTCCCACCTCCACCGCGATCGCGTCCTCCACCCTTTCGGTGAGATCGGGATCCTCCGACATCCAGGTCGCGGGGCTCTCGGTCACCTCGCTCGCCGGAAGATCGAGCGCCCGTTTGTGCAGCCGCCGCGCCCGAATGGCCGCGGCGAGCTCACTCCGGTCGCGGTCCACCAGCCGCTGCATCAGGGCGTCGTCGGTGAGCTCGCCGATTTCCTCCGTGGTGACCGTCCCGGCCCGCACCGCCGAGCGCGCCGCCCGCTTGAACATCGAGGTGGCGCTCCGCACCGCATGGTGCCAGTACACGTTCCGGTACATCTGATACTTGGCGAAGAGCAACGATTCGAGCGCGCTCACCCCTTTTTCCTGTACCCCAATTTCGCGCCGTCCGCCGGGGGCGGCCACAACGGTGAGCGAGGCGAGCAGGCGGTCCACGTCCACCAGGCCGTAGGGCACCCCGCACATTCGCGAGTCGCGGCAGAGGTAGTCGATCTTGTCGAGGTCGAGCGGTCCCGAGATGAGGCCCTGCAGCGGCGCCTCGCTTCGGCCCCGGATCAGGCGTCCGAGCTCCGCCTCCTCGGACGGTCCGCCCACCCGGCGGAGTCGGTCGCGCAGCTCGCCCTGGCCGAGGCGGGCCACCCCCTGCGCCTCATGCGAGGGGAACCCCGCTTCCTCCAGCGCATGGGAGAAGGGATAGTGGCCGATGTCATGCAGGAGGGCGGCGAGGGTCACCGACTGCCGCTCCGACTCCGGGATTCCGACCAGCTCCCCCCGGGCCTCGAGGGCGGCGAGGGCGCGTCGGGTCAGATGATACGCCCCCAACGCGTGCTCGAAGCGGGAATGGGTGGCGCCGGGGTAGACCAGGAAGGTATGGCCGAGCTGGCGGACGTAACGCAGCCGCTGGACCGCGGGGGTGTCCAGGACGGCCAGCGCGGCGCCGTCGAGGGTGATGTTGTCCCAGAGCGGGTCGCGGACGACCTCGAAGGGGTGCAGACTACGCCTTCGGTCCCGCCGCCGCCACCGCGGCCGGCACCTGCGCCGCGAAGGCCTGGAAGTTCTTCGCGAACATCTCGGCGAGCTTCCGCGCCTGCGCATCGTAGGCCGTCTTGTCGGGCCAGGTGCTACGCGGCGTGAGTACCTCCGCCGGTACGCCGGGCACCGCTGCGGGCACCGCCACGCCGAAGACCGGGTCGGCCGCGAACCTCCCGGCGTCGAGCTGTCCGGAAAGGGCCGCCGTCACCATAGCGCGGGTGTACCCCAGGTGCATTCGTTTGCCGGTGCCATAGGCGCCGCCGGTCCACCCGGTGTTCACCAGCCACACCCGCGCCCCGTGCTTTGCAATCCGTTCCCCCAGCATCCGGGCGTAGACGCCGGGATGGAGCGGGAGGAAGGGGGCGCCGAAACACGCCGAGAAGGTGACCGACGGCTCGGTGACCCCGCGCTCGGTGCCCGCCACCTTGGCGGTGTAACCCGACAGGAAGTGGTACATCGCCTGCTCGGGGGTGAGCCGGGCGATCGGGGGAAGCACGCCGAACGCGTCCGCGGTCAGGAAGATGATGTTCTTCGGGTGCCCGCCCATGCCGCTGGGAAGGTGATTGGGAATGAAGTGAATCGGATAGCTGGCCCGGGTGTTCTCGGTGATCCTGTCGTTGTCGAAATCGGGCGCCCGGGTGACCGGATCGAGTACCACATTCTCCAGGACCGTGCCGAACATCCGAGTGGCGGCAAAGATCTCCGGCTCGCCGCTGGCCGAGAGCCGGATGGCCTTGGCGTAACAGCCACCCTCGAAGTTGAAGACGCCCTGATCGCTCCAACCGTGCTCGTCGTCGCCGATCAGCTGGCGCGATGAGTCGGCGCTCAGCGTGGTTTTCCCGGTCCCGGAAAGGCC
>JBGPVQ010000134.1:0-7086 GCA_041491785.1 Gemmatimonadota bacterium
ATCATCGGCTCGGGCGTGGTGGTCATCCTGCAGTTCAGCCTGTTCCTCATGGTCGGAATCGCGATCTGGTCCGCGGGGCTGGCCCCGAGTACGCTCCCGGGCGACCAGGTATTCCCGCGCTTCATCGTCGAACATCTTCCCGCCGGACTCGCCGGCCTGGTGATCGCGGGGATCCTCGCGGCGGCGATGAGCACCCACAGCTCGGCGATCAACGCGATGGCCTCCTCGCTCACCCACGATTTTTACGTGACCCTCACCGGCAAGCGGGACCCGGAGCACCTGCTCCGGGTGGGGCGACTGTTTTCCGCCATCTGGGGAATCGGTCTCGTCCTCGGAGCGCTGGGTTTCCATTCCTACACCAGCGGAGCCGACACCCCGGTGGTGGTGCTTGCGCTGTCGATCGCCTCGGTGACCTACGGCGCGCTCCTGGGCACCTTTGTTCTCGCGGCACGCTGGTCCCACGCGCAGTCGCGCGATGTGATCACCGCGACGGCAATCACAATCGTGGTGATGCTCGCGGTGGTGTTTGCCAAGCGTCTGTCCACGGTCTCCGCGCTCGCCTGGCTCGCCCCCGCGGGCAATCTCGCCTGGCCCTGGTACGTTCCGCTCGGCACGCTGCTTACCGTGGGTCTCGGGTTGGGGCTCTCCGCTCGCGGGGCGCCGAAGGAGAAGCTGGCATGAGCATCGTCATCGGAGTGGACGCGGGCGGCAGCAAGTGCTCCGTGCTGGTGGCCGATGGAGAGCGGACGATCGCCCGCGCCAGCGGCGGTGCGGGAGCCGTCCGCGCCGGTCGGGCGCTGCAAGCCGCGTCGCGGATCGCCGTGGCGGTACGGCAGGCACTGACCTCGGCCAATCTCCTGCAAGGCGACATTCTGGTGGTCGGCGCCGCCGGCGTCGGCCGGGATCCGGAGCGGAACGAGCTGCGCGAGGCACTCCGTACCGAACGGCTCGCGGAGCGGGTCATGGTCACCGGGGATCTCGATATTGCCCTGGAAGCGGCCTTCGGCACCGGGCCCGGCCTCGTGGTGGTCTCGGGTACCGGGAGCGTAGCGGTGGCCCGGACCGCGGACGGGGCACTGCACCGAAGCGGGGGCTACGGATGGCAGATGGGCGACGAGGGCAGTGGCTACGCCATCGGGCGGGCGGCGCTGCTCGCGGTCGGCAAGGCCCGCGACGGCCGGGGCCCGGCCACGTCACTAGGGGAAATTCTCCTCGGCGGGGCGCCGTCCCGGAGCTTTGAAGAGCTGGTGCGGTGGAGTACGGCCGCGGAACCGGCGGAGGTCTCTTCTCTGGCCAAAGCGGTGTTCCAGGCGGCCGGCACGGGAGACGCAGTCGCCAAGCAACTGGTGGATGCTGCGGCGGACGACCTGGCCGCGATGGTGCACGGTTTGATCTCCCGCTTTTCGGGAAAGGCAGCGATTCCCGGCGCTCTGGCCGGCGGCAACCTGGCCCCCGACCGCGCGCTCCGCACGCTGCTGCTCGACCGCCTCAAGCGGGAGCGGCGCCTGGAGATCCGTGAGGCACCGCTCGAGCCCGCCGAGGGGGCTCTGGCGATCGCCCGGCGGGCCGCCGGGGGGTAACTCAGCCGGCCGCCCGGTCCCTCGCGGCCAGCCGGCTATGCCGCATGCCGTAGAGGAAGTAGATGAACAACCCCGCCAGCAGCCAGAGCCCGAACCGAATCCAGGTGATCCGCGGCAATTGATACATCAGGTACAGGCAGGACACCACCGAGATGAGCGGCGTGAACGGCACGCCGGGCACCCGGAAGGGGCGGCGCCGGTCCGGTTCCTGGCGCCGGAGCATGATGACGCCGATCGAGACCAGGACAAACGCGAAGAGGGTGCCGATGTTGGTGAGGTCCACCACCTCGGCGATGTTCGCGAAGGCGGAGAACACCGCCACGAAGAGCCCGGTCAGGATAGTGCCGACGTAGGGCGTCTTGTACTTCGGGTGCACCTTGGCCATCACCGGGGGGAGGAGGCCGTCCCGCGACATCGAGAAGAAGATGCGGGGCTGGCCGAGCTGAAACACCAGGAGTACGCTCCCCATCGCGATCACCGCGCCGAGCGCCACGATGAAGCGCGAGGCATTGATCAGACCCGGGGGGCCGTTGGCCTGGGCGAGTGCCGTGATCATCGGCTCCGGGGTGCCGAGGGTGTTCCAGGGCGCGATGCCGGTCATCACCAGCGAGAGGGCGATATACAGCACGGTGCAGACCACCAAGCTCATGATGATCCCGAATGGCATGTCTTTCTCCGGATTCTTCGCCTCCTCCGATGCCGTTGAAACCGCGTCGAATCCGATATAGCTGAAGAAGATGATCGCGGCACCCGCGCTGATGCCGGCAAATCCATTCGGCGCGAACCCGCCCAGCTTGGGGTCGGTCCAGTTGGAGGGCCGGATCAGGAAGATGCCGACCGCGATGAAGAACAGGATAATTCCGATCTTGAGCAGCACCATCGCGTTGTTGGTATTGGCCGACTCCTTGATCCCGATCACCAGCACCACGGTGATGACCGCAACCGCGAGGAAGGCCGGGAGGTTCGCGATGAGCGGGATGCCGAAAACGTGCGGCGCCGAGGAGAGCGCCGAGGCGAGGTACTGGCTGCTGGGATCGGTCGCCCCACCGGCCACCGCCGCCGCGGCCATCGACGCCGACCGCGGGTCGGTGGCGAGCCAGGAAGGCATCTCCACGCCGAAGTGGCTGATCAGCTCCCGGAAGTACCCCGACCAGCCGATGGCGACACCGATGTTCCCGACCGCGTACTCGACGATGAGATCCCATCCGATGATCCACGCGACGAACTCGCCGAGCGACGCGTAGGCATAGGTGTAGGCCGAGCCGGAAATCGGCACCATCGCCGCGAACTCCGCGTAGCAGAGCGCCGCGAAGCCGCAGGCCACCGCGGTGAGAATGAACGACAGCACGATGGCCGGGCCGGCGCCGGGGCGGGACGGGTCGCCGACGATGGCGGTGCCGGTGGTGGCGAAAATCCCGGCGCCGATGGTGGCGCCCACCCCCAGCGCGGTGAGGTGCCACTTGTTGAGCGATCGCTTGAGGCCTCCGCGTTCGGCGATGTCCGCGTCACAATCGGCGACGGACTTCCGTCGGAAGAGCTGGCTCATCGGGCCGGACCTCGAGGGGTGGCGGGTTGGACGCTAGAAGGAGATGGTGACGTTCAGGGTCCCTGGAACCGGCAGGCCGGCGGGAGAACGCGCAGGACGGAAGCGGTACTTCTCCATGGCGTCCTCGAACTTCTTGCCGTAGCCCCGGTCAGGAATCTCGGGCGCGAGGGCCACATGGTCCACCCGGCCGTCCTCGAGCACAAAGAAAGTGACCGTAACAGTACGCCCGTGCATGATCTTCGGATAGTCGAACGGCGGCAAGATCAACTGCCGCGGCTCCGGGGGGCGGCCGAGCAGTTTGGTCGAATCCGGCGCCGGCGGCCCGACAGAAACGCCGGTCCCGGGCCCGCTGCCCGACCCGCTCCCCGCACCGGATCCTGAGCCGCTGACACCCCCCGAGCCCCCACCGGTGCCGGTGGTCGCACCCGCGGCCGGGGGCTGCGGCAAAGTATCGCTGGGCGGGGGAACCTTCTCCGGCGGAGCCAGCTTCTCCGGCGCGACGGTGGGCGGTGGTACCAGCGGCCGCGCTACGGGCGGCGCGTGCAGGAGGGGCGGGGGGGCGGGGGTCTGGAGCGGGATCATCGTCACCGCGCGGCCGCCCCCTCCCCCACCGCTGCTCGTCGCGGAGCTTTCCTGGAGCGCGACGGAGTTCCAGAAGGAGCTGTCCCGGGTCAGTTCCACCACGAGGAGGATCACCACCAGATGGAGCACCAGCGCAATCCATCCGGCCACCCGGCTCCGCCGGGGAACCGGGAGGCGGAGCTGGAGTGGCGGCAGCGGCGGGGGGGCCGACAGTCGCGGGAGTAGCTCGGGCACGGTCTTAGTGTAACGACGCCATGAGGTGAAAACGACACGCGGGGGCCCGAAAGCCCCCGCGCGTGCGGTCCAGCAAAATCGCTCGCGGGTTCAGCCGGTCTTGGGGGTGAACCCGATGACCTGGATGCCGGCGCCGCGGGCGATGTCCATCGCCTCGATGATTTCCTGATAGATGCGATTCCCCGCGGGCTTCAGGAACAAGAGCTTGGTGGGTCGGTTGTCGAAGATGGCGTGGATCTGGGTGTCGAGTTGCGCCTTGGGCACCGGCTGCCCGTTGATGTTGTAGCTCCCGTCCGCCGCGATTTCCAGCACGATCTGGGTGGAGGGTCCCTTGGCGGGAGCAACCACGGTCGGCGGCACCTGGACATCGATCGCCATCCGGGCCAGCGGCAGCGTGATCATGAAGATGATCAGCAGCACCAGCAGGATGTCGATCATCGGAATGACGTTGGGCTCCGCGCTGATTCCGCCCTGCCCTCCGACGGCCATAGCCATATTATTTGCCCCCCAGCAGCTTGCCCTCGGCCTTGATATCGGTGATCGCGGCCAGCACCCGCACCCCGGCGCGGCGGGCGGTTTCCACCGCATCCTGAATCTTGGCGTAAAGCAGATCCTTGTCGGCCCGGAAGTACAAGATCTTGTCGCGGGTCCGCGCGGCGAAAATGGCCCGCAGCTGATCCTCGAGCGCCGCCGCCGGAATCGCGTTGCCGTTCAGGAAATAGGATCCGCCGGCATCGATTCCGAGCACCACCTCGTCATCGCCCTCGGGGCGTTTGTCGAGGTTCTTGCCCTGCGGCATCACGGCCTTGAACCCGTTCGCGATCAGGGGCGTGACGATCATGAAGATGATCAACAGCACCAGCATGATGTCGATCATCGGAATGACGTTCGGCTCCGACCGGATGGCGGTCTGGCCGGCGAGGTTAACTGATGTGGCCACTGCCGCTCACCGCCTTCTGGGCCTGGAACTCCTTGGTGAAGATCGAGCGGCCGAATTCGCTCCCGACGCTCTTGATGAGGTAGTCGATGAGTTCCTTCGACGTGTAGGTCATCTCGACCGTCAGGTTTTCGACTTTGGTGGTGAAATAGTTGTAGAACCACACCGCCGGAATCGCGACCAGGAGGCCGAGCGCCGTGGTGATCAGCGCTTCGGAGATGCCGCCGGCAATGCCGGCCAGGCCGCCGGAGGCGCCGCCCGCGCTCATGGAAGTGAACGCGGTCACGATGCCCATCGTGGTCCCCAGGAGTCCGACGAACGGGCTGGTGGAGCCCACCGTGGCCAGCACGCCGAGGCCCCGCTTGAACTCGGACAGGGTGATCAACATCTGACGCTCGACCGCCCGCTCCGCCGAATTGATGTCGGCGGCGGTGATGGTGGCGCGGTCCCGCAGCAGCGGCTTGACCTCCTGGAGCGCGCCGCCCAGCACCCGGGCCACGTGGCTCAACTGGTTCTTCTCGGCCAGCGCGATGGCCTGGTCGAGCTGCTCTTCCTGGATGGCCCGCGAGAACTGCGGCGCGAACTTCCGGGTGGCGGAGCTGCTCTTTTGAATCTGGATCAGCTTGGTGATCGCGATGGTGAGCGAGAAGAACGACATGATGAGCAGCACAACGACGATCCCCTTGGCGAAGGGACCGGCGGCATGCCACAGCTGCATGATATCAATGCCCATGGAACCGCTCCTTTATTGACCGATGTTGAACGAAATCCGCTGCTGAACCAGCTGGCGCACTGCCCCGCCCTTGATGCGGGCTGGCTTGAACAGGCCTTTCATGATGGCCTCGCGCGCGGGGGCCTCGAACTGCTGGTTGGTGCTCTTGAGCACTTTCCACGTCGGCGGCTCGGCGTGGCCCAGGGTATCCACCACATACTGCGCTTCGACGAAACCCGACACGCCCGCCTGCTGCAGCACGGGAGGATAGCGCGGCTTGGGGATGTTGACCTGCTGGACCGGATCGTCCACCTGCGCTTCGAGGAAGGTCTCTCCGGTCACCGGCCCGGTGCCCCCGGCGATGCCGGTGGCCAACCCGCCTTCGACCCCCTTGCCGCTGAAGTCGGCGGCGTTAAACCGCTCGTTCAGGTTGACCGGCGGGATTTCCTTGGGGATTTCCGTCGGCGGCATGACGGTCTGGAAGCCGAGCGGTGGAGGATTGGCGCTGACGATCGCTTCCGGCGGTGGCGTGTTGGGCGGCGGCGGGGGCGGCGGCTCCGGAGCCTTCAGAATAAACATCGTCGTGTCCTGCAGCACCGCCTTCAGCGTTTCGGCCGCGCCAGCGGTCGCCTTGATGGCACCGTACCCGAGGACCAGGTGCAGGACCAGCGAAGTGATCTGCTGCTTGACCGTCTTCAGCTTCCTCGGTTTCGACTCGATCAGGTTCTCGAACATGGCGTTGCCTCCACGGGAGCCAACCCTACCGGAGGTAATCAAGTGGGGTCAGGTGGCATGGCCCTGACCGCCGAATGACAATTCGATGACAAGACGATTAGCTGACGCTAGCTGACGCGCATTTCCGGCAGTTCCGACCGGGGCAAGCTGACCGTGAACAGGGTGCCCCGCCCGGGGCGGCTCTGCACTGAGATGCTTCCGCCGTGCGCCTCCGCGATCCACTTGGTGATCGCGAGGCCGAGACCGGTGCCCGGGCTTTCGCCCTCCCGGGAGCGGGCCGGGTCCGCCCGCCAGAAGCGGTCGAATATATGCTCCAGGTCGCCCGCCGCAATCCCGATCCCGGTGTCTCCCACCGTCAGGGTAACCCCATCGCCCTGATCGGTGAGCCCCAGGGTGACCACCCCGCCCGCCGGAGTGTACTTGACCGCGTTGGTCACCAGGTTGAGCACCAGCTGCCGCATGCGGTTACGGTCGACCCGAAGCGACACTGGGGCGTCCGGCATCGTGGCGGTGACGGTGAGCCCAGTCGCCTCGGCCAGCATGCTCGCGGTCTCGGACCCTTCATTCACCAGGTCGCGCAGGTCGCATTCCTCGACCGCCAGCGGAAGCCGGCCTTCATCGGCACGGGCGAGGGTGAGGAGGCTGTCCACCAGCTCCGCCATCCGGCCGATGTGCATCAGGGACTCGTCGAGCGCCTGGAGGCTTTCCGGAGGAGTGGCCGGGTTCCGGAGGGCGCGCTCCACCCCGGCGCGCAGCACCA
>JBGPVQ010000135.1:0-7063 GCA_041491785.1 Gemmatimonadota bacterium
GCTCACGGTGTCGCCCGGGCGGAGACGCCGTAGCGCGATGACCCGCGCACAGAGTCTCGCCACCGGCTCCGGCTCGAGGGTCCCGGCGGTGCCGCCGTAGAGGAAGATGCCTGGGCGCGCTAGATCGCCGCGGTATTCGCTCTCGAATTGCGCCGCGGCGCTGCTGGCCAGGTGAACCAGCGGAGGACGGCTCCCCAGGGCGCCGAGGACCTGCTCGAACCGCTCCGCCTGGGCCCGGGTGGCGGCCGGGTCGGTGTCGGCAGAGTGGAAGTGGGTGAAGATCCCCTCCCAGCCGCTGGCGCCGAGGAGTGACTGGCGCAGCCGGTCGATCGCGGCGGTGTCGTGCCACCGGAATCCCGCGCGGGACATTCCGGTATCGATTTCGACATGAAAAGGACCGCCTCCGAACCTGAGCCACGCGTCCAGCGCTTCGAAATCTCCGACGACGGGACGCAGCCCGAGCGGGCCGTATGTGGGCACATCGACCGGCCTCAAGGGCGAGAACACCACCACCGGGCGCTGGATTCCCGCCTCGCGGAGTACCCAGCCCTCTTCCGGGGTGGCCACCCCGAACCCCCAGGGGTCGACCGCTTCCAGCGCGCGCGCCACGGCTACGGCGCCGAGCCCGTAGGCGTTGGCCTTCACCATTGGAAGGAGGGGAGCCCTGATCAGCTCCGCAAAGCGGCGGGCGTTCCGGACCAGCGCTCCGAGATCGACGTCGAGCCAGGCCCGGTCCGGGGCCTCCGGAATTGACTTGGTCACGGCAGCGGATAGAATACCGGCCCAGGAGGCTAAATGCAAGAAAAATCAGCGCTTGGACGCGCAATGGCGATGGTCCGGGACCTCCGGAATCGGTGCTCCTGGGACCAGGTCCAGACCCGCGAAACCCTGCGGCCATATCTGCTGGAAGAAGCCCACGAACTGGATCACGCCATCGCTTCCGGTGACCCCGTCGCCATCCGTCAGGAGGTGGCGGACTTGCTCCTCCACCTCGGCTGGCAGCTGGTCCTGGCGGAGGAGGCCTCCGAGTTCACCGCGGACGACGCCGCGAACGATCTCGAGGCCAAAATGAGACGCCGGCATCCCCACCTCTTTGATCTCGGGCCGAACGACAATTGGGAGACCCTCAAGCGGAATGAGCGACCGCTTCGCGGAGTCCTCGACGGACTACCGCCCACTCTGCCCGAGCTGCTGATGGCCCATCGGCTCCAGGAGCGCGCCGCGGCGGTAGGGTTCGACTGGCCCGATGCAACCGGTCCGGCCGCCAAAGTGCGGGAGGAGTTGGCGGAGGTCGAGGCGGAGCAGCAGCCCGCTCGGCTCGACCATGAGATCGGTGACTTGCTGTTTTCGGCGGTGAACCTCGCCCGGAAGGTGGGGGTACACTCCGGACCGGCGCTCGAGCGGGCCAACCGGAGATTTCGGGAGCGATTCTCCGGTGTCGAACGGCTGGCGGGCGCGCGGGGGATCGACCTCCACACCGCGGGATTGGCCGTGCTGGATGGGCTCTGGGAGGAGTCGAAACGCGCCGGGATCTAGTGCGGTCCCGGCGAGCCGCTCGAGCGCGCGGCCCCCTTCAGGATCTCGACTCGCAACTCGGTCCAGCCGTCCACCTGGTAGTACTGCACGCGGAGCTGGTGGCGCCCACCGGCGAGCTCGGCGTAGTCCAGCGCCGATTCGTGCGGCGTCCAGTGATCGATGACCAGGCGCCCATCCACCCACACCCGGACACCGTCATCGCTGATGGTGCGCAGGGTGTACTCGCCGGGCGAGAGGGAAACCGCCGCGACGGCCTCGAGCGCGAAGCGCTCCCGGGGAAGCTCCTTGATCGCCGGGCGATACCACTCGTAGTCGAGTCGGGGCTCGCGCCGCGATAGGATCGGCGGCGAGTTGGAGAGCTCCGCGAACCGCTCCGGCCCCCGCCGGAGATCGGTGCTGTCACTCCAGGACCAGAAGCGGACCGCCCAGTCGGTGGCAGGCTCGAAGCGTTCATAGCGGAAGCGCGACGGCTTCCCCGCCCCACCGCGGTATTCCAGCTCCAGGCTCCAATCACCCCGGGAATCCGGCGCCGGGGTCACGCTGAGCGTGTCGCCGATTCTTCCTACCGATTTCGAGAGTTGCTCGAGGCCGCGCCGGCTCACCACGCGCCAGGCGCCCGCCGGGCCGAGCACGCCGAGCTGGAGCGGAACGGCGCGGGTGCTGTCCAGCGGCCAGAGCTTGGGCTGACGCCAGTCATAGGGCCCCCATTCATCCACCACGATCGCCGAGCGGTCCCGCCGGGCCAGCGCGGAACCGGGCGCCCGGCCCGCGACGCCCGGTATCCGGGGAACCAGCTTCTCGAACTCGGCCGGCAATTCCGGCGGCGCGCACTCCAGGGCAGCCGCAGCCGCCGAATCGTTGTTCACCCGGATGATGCCAGCGGTGTTCCGGGCATCGACGACCACCCGGTTTCCGGCGAACCGGTTCCCTTCGATTCGATAGTCCCGGCTCCGGGTGTCGCGGTGCTTGGGATAGCCCCAGTCGGACGGCTCGATGGAATCGGCCCAGACCCGGATGGCGGCCGAATCTCCCTCGAAGCGATTGGCCGCGATGACGTTGTCCTGGCCGTGCTCGATCGCGATACCGATACGATTCCGGACGAAGCAGTTGGCTACGACCTTCGACTCGAAACTGTAGCCGCCCCAGAGTCCGTAATCGCTGCCCTCAGCGCGGTTCGCCACGAAGGCGTTCCGGCTGAAGGTGGCCTCCATCGCGTTCGCGGGGGCAAAGCTGAAGTCGTTGCCATAGAAAAGATTGTCGTTGGCACCGCCCTCGCCGGTGTCCATGGTGCTATGGCCGGCCCAGAGAAAGAGCCCGTCCCCTCCATGGGTCGCGGAGTTCCCCGCCACCACGTTGCGATCGCTCTGCTCATAGAGCAGCAGCCCCGCCGAGTCCTGCCCCCGGCGGTAGAAGCCGTGGCTGTAGCCCCGGACGTCGTAGTCCATCCGATTCCCGACGATGGTGTTGTCGCTCGAACGGTAGAGGCCGATCCCGAGTCCGGAATTGAAGGAGAAGTTGTTCTCCCGGATCCCGAGATGATTGCTTCGAACCAGCAGGAGCCCGTTCATTCCGCGTTCGGCGTGATTGCCGCGGAGCTCACCGCCACTCACCCCGCTCAGGTAGAACCCCGCACCGTAGCGGAGCCATTCGTCCTTCTCGTTGTGGTGGAAGGAGAGCCAGTCGACCAGGCTCTCGTGCTCGACCACGCTCAGGAGCCGGGGCTTCCAGGTGTCGCTGGCGTCGTTGTCGATCAGGTCGAGCCCGCGGGTTTCCCGGGCCAGGATGCCGATCCGGTAGCCGCGAATCCGGGCGCGGAGGATGCGGACGTTGCGACCGCCCTCGACCCGGATGGCCACGCCCGCGGCGCGGTCGGGGTCCGCGCCGGGCGCGGAGCCTTCCAGCGTCGCTCCGGAGAAATCCACGACGATGTTGTCGCCCCGGATGGTCACCACCGCCGAATCGAGTGAGGCGGGCGCGGGCAGCCGGTAGCTTCGGGGGACTACCCGCACTGAATGGGTGATGACGAGTCCGGGGTGGAGGACCACGGTGACCTGGGCGGCCGCCAGGCGGGGGGTGAGCAGCGCTCCGAGGACGAGCAGCCGCTTCGCCGGGTTGAGCGCGACCCGACCTCCCGGGGTGCTGCGTAGGCTCAGGGTCACATCGCGCTAGGGATACAGCCGGTGGATCTGCCGCGGGAAGGCGATCGCCTCGCGGATGTGCGGGATCCCGCAGATCCACGCGACAGTTCGCTCCACCCCGAGCCCGAAGCCGGAGTGGACGAAGGTGCCGTACTTCCGGAGATCGAGGTACCAGGCGTACGCGGCCGGGTCGAGGCCCTGCGCCAGGATCCGCGCCAGCAGCTTGTCGTGGTCGTCCTCCCGCTGCGATCCGCCGATGATCTCCCCGTATCCCTCGGGAGCCAGGCAATCGTTCCCGAGGACCGTCCGCGGGTCGGCCGGGTTCTCCTTCATGTAGAACGCCTTGACCTCCTTCGGATAGTTGCAGACGAACACCGGGCGGTCGGAATGCTGCGCGATGCGGGTTTCGTCTTCCGCGCCGAGGTCGTGGCCCCACTGAATGTCGCTGCCGGCGGCGTTGAGTTTGGCGATTGCGTCGGTGTAGCTCATCCGAGGGAACGGCTCGACGACCTGCTCGAGTCGCGCGGTATCCCGTTCCAACTCCTTCAGCGGCTCCCGGCACCGCTCCAGCGCCCGGGCCACGATGAAGCTCACGAACTGTTCCTGGAGCCTCATGTTGGCGTCGGAATCGTTGAAGGCCACTTCCGGCTCGACCATCCAGAATTCGGTGAGGTGGCGCCGGGTCTTGGATTTTTCGGCGCGAAAAGTGGGGCCGAAGCAGTACACCTTGCCCAGCGCCGCCGCCGCCGCCTCGACGTAGAGTTGTCCGGTCTGCGCCAGATACGCCTTGCCGAGGTCGAAGTAGTCGGTGGCGAACAACTCCCCCGCCTGTTCCCCGATGGAGCCCGTCAGGATCGGCGTGTCCACGTGGGTAAAGCCGCGCTGGTCGAAGAAATCGTGGATGGCCTGGACCACGGCGTGGCGCACCTTGGCGATGGCCACCTGCTTGCGGCTTCGGAGCCAGAGGTGCCGGTTCTGGAAGAGGAACTGGGTGCCGTGCTCCTTGGGCGTGATCGGAAAGTCCACACTAGGCCCGAGGATCTCGAGCCCGGTGGCGGTCAGCTCGAATCCGCCGGGCGCGCGCGCGTCCTCGCGCACCTGGCCGGTGACCGCGACCGAGGTTTCCTGGGTGAGGGCGCCGAATGCCGCCCACACCGGGTCGGAGACCTCCTTCCTGGCGAAGACCGCCTGGAGGTAGCCGGTGCCATCGCGAACCACGAGAAAGGCGATCTTGCCGCTCGAACGGGTGGTGGACACCCACCCGCGGACGGTCACCGCCTGCCCCACGTGGCTTGCGAGGTCCTCGATGTAGGCTGAAGTCATAGGAGGCGGATTGTAGCCCTGCGCGCGAGGAGGGTCAACGCGGAGTCACAGGACGAACATCCCCGCCGCTGCGCCGAACATGCATACGATGGCCACCAGCACGACCGCCCGGCCCAGACGGGAGCTGGGCTGCGCGCTCATCAGGCTGGAGTCCGAGGCCACCGCGAGGATGCCCAGGAGCAGGAAGGGCGCCAGTACCCCGTTGATCACGGCGGACCAGTAGAGCGTCCGGATCGGGTTGATGTTCACCCAGTCCATCACAATCCCGCCCAGGGACGCGATGATCACCACCCCGTAGAATGCGGGGGCATCACGGAACCGCCGGTCCAGCCCGTCATTCCAGCCGAACGTTTCGGCCAGGGCGTAGGCGGCGGATCCGGTGAGCGTGGGCACCGCGAGCAGGCCCACGCCGATGATGGCCGCCGCGTAGAGCACCGAAGCGAACCTTCCCGCGATCGGCTCGAGGGCGATGGTCGCCTCGCGGGAGCTCGTGATGCCGGTAATCCCGTGGGCGTGCAGAGTTACCGCGGTGGTCAGGATGATGAAGAACATCACGAGGTTGGAGAAAAACGTTCCTACCCCCACGTCCACCTTGCGAGCGAGGATCTCCTCCGAGGTCGCGCCCCGGCGGGCCGCCACGGTAAGCCGGCCCCGGTCGCGCTCTTCTTCGACTTCCTGCGAGGCCTGCCAGAAGAAGAGGTAGGGACTGATCGTCGTGCCCAGGATGGCCACCAGCGCGCCCCACATGGCGCGGCCGTGCGGCACCGACGGAAGGATGGTTGCCCGCGCCACCTGCCCCCAATCGGGCCCCACGTAAATGGCGCAGACCACGTAGGCAAAGAGCGACAGTGCGAGCCACTTGAGCAGCCGCGCGATGGTCTCGTAGCGGAGCTTCACGGTGGCCCAGGCCAGGCCAATTCCGAAGATCGGCGCCCAGAGGTGCGAGCTCGCCCCGGTGAATAATTCGGCGGCATCGGCCATCGCGGCCAGGTCCGCGCCGATGTTGATCGTATTGGCGATCAGTAGTCCCAGGGTACCCAGGAGGATTACCGGGCGCGGCAGCCGGGTCTGCAGCGCGCCCACCAGGCCGCGTCCCGTGACCATGCCGACTCGGGCGCACATCATCTGGACCGCCGCCATGAGCGGCCAGGTCAGCAGGGCGGTCCACAGCAGCCCGACGCCAAACTGCGCCCCGGCAATGGAGTAGGTGACCACCCCGGAGGGGTCGTCATCGGCGGCTCCGGTGATTAGCCCGGGTCCGAGGTATCCAAGTACTCGACGAAGCCTGCGCATACTGACCAGGAATTGAACGGTGTCGTCTTTCTCGGATCTTGCGACGATCTGCGGTTGAGCCAATACTAGGGATCCAGAACTCCCTGCTCATTCGAGGTGGCACCATGATGGACATGCAAGCTCGTCTCAAGGCCGAGTTCAGCCTGCGCTATCCTCGCCTCAGTTCCGGCGTGTGGTACGACGTCTCGCCGATCTTCCCCGGAGTGACCGTGCGCCGGGTGGACATTTTCGGCCGGCGGATCACCCGTCTGAAGACCGCCCGGGACTTCGAGACGGTGCAAGCTACTCACTTCGAGTTTCGCGCCAAGCAGGTCGCCGAGGAGCTGGTTTCCGCCTGACGTCGCCAGGGACATGAAGAGGGCCAGGCGTTGAAAGCCCTGGCCCTTTGAACGCCTGCTCCACAAACATCGCAGAGCCGGACCCTTACCCCACCCGAAAGAGCGCTTCGGCCTTAGGATAGCGCAGCAGCGCCCGGGCCTTGAGCGGGGCGTGTGCAGCCCGGTCGAGGCCCGGATCGGCAGCCAGGATTTCCCGCGTCATGTCCCGCGCCACCGTGAGGAGATCGGTATCATCGGGGAACCGCGCCACCCGGATGTCCGCCGCCCCCGATTGCCGCTCTCCCAGAAGATCTCCCTGGCGCCGCTCCGCCAGGTCCAGCTCCGCGATCTCGAATCCGTCGTTGGTGGCGACGAACGCCTTGAGCCGATCCGATTGGCGCTCCGCGATGAGAATGCAATGGCTCTCCGCCTCGCCCCGCCCGACCCGGCCGCGCA
>JBGPVQ010000136.1:0-7055 GCA_041491785.1 Gemmatimonadota bacterium
GCGCTGGGAAACGCGCTCGCCGCGCGGGGCGTGGCTCCGGTGGCGTGCCTGGGCAGTCACGCCTTCGCCGCCGAGGTGCGAGCGCTGGTCGATCCGGAGGCACTCGCCGCCTGGCGGCTTCGGTACCGTTGGGTCGGGAGTCTGCTGGTGGATGACCTCCATCTCCTCGTCGACGACCGCCGGGCGCAGGAGGAGCTCCTGCTGCTGGTCGGCGAGCTGCGGGAGGGCCGGCGCCAGATGGTGTTCACCAGCGACCGCCCGCTGGAGGACTTGAGGGGATTCGACTCGCGACTGCTCGACCGGCTGCACGGCGGTCTGGTGGTCGAGCTTCCGCCGCCCGACCGCGAAACGCGCCGCAGCGTGGTGAAGCGCCTCCTCGCGGGGACGTCCGTGGCACAGGATGCCGCCCTCGCCGATTACCTCGCCGCCCGGCCCGCGGAATCGATTCGGGCGGTTCAGGGGACGGTCCAGCGGGTGCTGGGCGAGGCGGCGGCGCAGCAGGTCGCGGCGAGCCCGTCGCTGGCACGCGAGGTGCTCGAGGTGATGGACCTGGGGGGGAGCAAGGCGCCAAGGCGCAGCGGGCCGCAGCGCCCGAGCGGCCTCATCACGCCCGGCGTCGGGTTGGTGCAGAGTCGCGAGAAGATGGTGGACCAGTGGCCGGTCATTGCCGACCGGCTGATCACGGAGCTCCGTTAGATGGCCATCAAGGGCAGTCTCAAGGAGGCCAGCCTCCCCGACGTCATCCAGCTCCTGTTTCTCGGGCGGCGGAGCGGCTGTCTCTCGGTGGCCGACCGGCAGCGCCACGGGTCGATCTACTTCGAGGAAGGGTGGATCACCTATGCCGCCATCGTCAACCGCCGCGACCGCATCGGCGACATGCTCCTGTCCACCGGCGCCCTTACCCGCGCCCAGCTCGACCAGGCCTTGACGATGCAATCGACCGCCCCGGGGCGCCGGCTGGGCGATTTGCTGGTGAGCCTCGGCCTCCTCTCGCCCGAGGGCCTGCGCAAATTCGTGCGCCTGCAGATCGAAGAGGCGGTGTACGCCTTGTTCTCCTGGAACACCGGCACCTTCAGTTTCGAGGCCGGTGCCTCCCCGGAGGTCGAGGAGGAGCTCGATCGGATCAACCCCGAATCACTGCTGCTCGAAGGGGCCCGGCGGGTGGACGAATGGAGTCTTATCGAGAAAAAGATTCCCAGCTTCGACGTGATCTACGCGGTGCTTCCCGGCCAGTTGGAGGGGCACCAGGCCGAGTTCACCGAGGCCCAGCGCCGGGTGGTGCCCCTGCTCGACGGCCAACGCGATGTCCGCCAGGTCATTGACGCCTCCGGGCTCTCCGAGTTCGAGGCGGCGCAGGCGCTCTATGGCCTGGTGACTGCGGGACTCGCCCATAAGGTCGGAGCATCCTCGATGGCCGCACCTTCGCGGATGCTCGAGGCGCAGCTCGAGGAGCATCGCAACCTCGGGATCGCCTTCTACCGCACCAACATGCTCGAAGAGGCGTCGCGGGAGTTCCGCCGGGTCTCCGAGCTCCGGCCCTCAGAAGGCACCGCGCCCTTCTATCTGGGGCTGGTGGCGGCTCGGCAGGCCCACTGGGTCGAGGCGGTCGACCTGTTCCGGCAGGCCATCGATCGGAGCGGCCCGCGCCCGGCGCTGCTCCACAATCTCGGCGTGGCCCTGGAGCATCTGGGCCGCCTCGACCAGGCGGAAACCGTCCTTGCCGAAGCGGCGGGTCGGGCCGCGGAGGATCCTCGCATCCACACCGGGTGGGGGCTCCTTGCGCTGCACCGCGGAGATCTGGCGGTGGCGCGGCAGCGGCTGCAGCGGGCGAGGGATCTCTACCGCGAGAGCCCGCCGGCCATCTGGTACTGGGCGATGACCCGGGCCGCCGCCGGTGGCGAGGAGCTCGACGTCGCGGCGGCGGTCGCCAAGGAGGGATCGGAAATCCATCCGAACGATCCGGTGCTGCGGAACAACCTCGCGGTGCTGCTGGAGGCCACCGGGGCCACGGCGGAGGCGGAGGCGCTGCTGCGGGAGACCCTCGCCGAGGAGGCCTCGCTCCCGCAGCCGTTTAAGAACCTCGGCGATCTCTGCTACCGGAGCGGGCGGTACGAAGAGGCCGCGACGCTCTACGAGCGCGCAGCGGCGCTCGATCCGAACCTGGGCGACGACCTGTTCTTCAAACTCGGGAACCTGGCGTTCCGGCAGCGGGATGCGTCACGGGCACGAGAATGCTGGGACCGCACCATCGCCCTCAATCCGGGGCATCAATTGGCCCGCGCCAATCTCGAGACCCTCGAGGTGTCGCTCTGATGACCCGCGACGATTTCGGCCTGACCGAGGTAGTCAATCAACTCGCTCGACGCGGGGCCGGCGGCTTCGAATGGTATAAGGACTCCTGCCTGCTCCGACGCATCGAGGTTCGGATGCGGGCCCGCCAGGTGCCGACGGTTCTGGGTTACGCCGCGCTGCTCGCGGACGATCCGGAAGAGGTCGAGCGTCTCCTCCACACCCTCTCGGTGCGGGTCACCAGCTTCTTCCGGAACCCGGATACCTGGATCCGGCTCCTGGAGCTCGCCGGCTCCGAGCGGCTGGGCGCGGAGGGGGGCCTCACCGCCTGGAGCATGGGTTGCGCTACGGGGGAGGAGGCGTGGTCCCTCGCGATGCTGCTGCTGGAGCATGCCCGCCGCGCCGGGCGGCCGCCGGCCGATCACATCCGCGTCATCGCCTCCGATGTGGACGCTCCCGCTCTCGCCCATGCCGAGGCCGGCCGCTACCCGGCCACCGCCGTGGCGGCGATTCGCGAGGTGCTCGCCACGCCGGGTGGAAGTGTGGTCGACGGCGTCTTCGACGTCTCCGCCCAGGTGCGAGCGGGTGTCTCGTTCCGTCGCGAAGACCTGACCATTGCCAGCCCGGTCCCGGAATCCTGCGACCTCGTCGCCTGCCGGAACGTGCTCATTTTCCTGGGGCGTGAAGGTCAGCGCCGGGTGCTGGGCGCCGCATGCGCGGCGCTCCGGCGCGGCGGCCTCCTCGTGCTGGGCCGCACCGAATCCCTAGTGGCGCTGCCGGGAACCGAGCTGGTGCCGGTGGACGCCACCCATCGCATTTATCGGAGGGTGCTGTGACCGCACCGCGGCTGTTCGTCGGGATCGCGGAGCTCGAGGTGGCCCAGGCGCCGGCAATCCTGACCGCGTTGGCGCTGGGAAGCTGCGTCGCGGTAATTCTCCACGACCCCGGCGCCAAGCTGGGGGGCCTGGCGCACGTCCTATTGCCCTCGCCGAGTGTTGGCCGCCCCCGGCCTGAGGCGCCGGGGCGCTTCGCGCCGACCGCGGTGGCCGCGCTGATCGAAGAGCTGCTCAGCTTGGGCGCGGTGCAGCCCCGCATCACCGCGCGGCTGGTCGGCGGCGCCAGCATGTTCACGGGACTCCAGCCGGCGGGCACCATCCAGATGGGGGAGCGCAACGTCCACGCAGTGCGCCAGGCCCTCCATCAGCACGGCATCCGCCTGGTCGGGGAGCTGGTGGGCGGCGACTTCGGCCGGTCGGTGGATTTCGAAGTTGAGTCCGGCGTGGTGCGGGTGACCTCGTACGCCCACGGTGTCATCGACCTATGACCGGTGAGATGCCCGCCCCGGAATTGGCCGCGCTCCGGGCCGAGTTCCAGGCGATTGCGACCCTGCTCGACGGCGCGCCGGGCGCGCCGGTACGGGAGGAGGGGAAACGGCGGATCATCTCGCTCTTCAAGCGGGTGGACGGTACGCTGGGTGAACTGGCCCAATTGAAGGAGGACATTCGCGGCCTGGTCGAGCGCTACAAGCAGCTGAGCAGCGACGAGCCCGCCGCCGGCCCGGGCCCCCAGATCCATCGCGATCATCTCGGCGCTTCGACGTTTATCGAGAAGGGCTGGAGCCTCATTTCGCTGGGTGACCACGCCGCCGCCATCCAGGCCCTCAATCGGGCCCTCGAGCTTTCCCCCGGCGATCCCCAGGCCGGATCGCTCCTGGGGTGGGCGCAGATGCTGGACCAACAGTACGATGACGCACTGGCCACCTTTTCCCGGGTGCTCACTAAGGAACCGGCCAACGCCCTGGCGCGGGTCAACGTGGGCTACATCTGTCTCAAGAAGAAGATTTTCGGCGAGGCGATCGAGCACCTCTCCCGGGTCATCCGGCTCGACAACGATCGCAAGGCCACCCTGTACGCCCACTACTATCTCGGGCTGGTGTACCTCGAGCGTGCGATGTATGTGGACGCGGAGGGGTTCCTGCGGAAGGCGCTGGCGCTCGGCCCCAACCTGATCGAAGCCTGGTACGATTTGGGACGGGCCCAGTGGTTTTCCGGGGACACGGACGCCGCCCGCGCGGCGTGGGAACAGGGAGCGGCCGCCAACCGATTCGCGCCCTGGGCTCGCCGCTGCCAGGAGCTCCTCGACCGGACGGCGAGGGGCGAGGAGGTGCCGCGCTCCGGCTCGCCCTGACGATCGCGCTGCTGCAACCTCCCGCCTTCGCCCGGGATCTCGAAGGAGTTCGCGTGGGCGAGGTGCTGGTGATCGCCAGCAAGCCCGATCTCACGCTGGCCATCGCCCTCGCGGAGGAGGCGGGGGCCACGCGGGTATGGTACGGCCTCGGCCGGCGGGTTCCCGGACCCCTCCGCCTCTTCGTGGTGCGGGGGAGTACTCGGCTGGATCCCATCCTTCACGGAGCCGCGCCTTCCTGGGGAGCCGGATTCGCCCTTCCGGGCTCACGCACCATCGTGCTCCGGGCCGACGGCGGCGATCCCTTCCGCATCCTGCGGCACGAGCTGGCCCACCTCGCGCTGCACGACGCGGTGCGCACCAGGGTGCCGCTCTGGTTCGACGAGGGGTACGCGGCGGTCGCCGCGGGAGAGTGGGACCGCTTGGAAGAGCTCGGGCTCAATCTGACGGTCGCGCGGGGTGAGATACCGGGGTTCTTCGAGCTGGACCGCGCCCTCCGGTCCAACGCCTCCTCCGCCCGGGCGGGCTATGCGCTCGCTGCCTCGGCGGTGGCACTGCTGGCCCGGCGTCATCCCGACCGATCGCTCGCGCCGCTGCTCGATCGGCTCGCCGCCGGGGAAGGCTTCGACGCGGCCGTCCTCGCCACCACCGGGTCGCCCCTGGGGCGGTTCGAGCTGGAATGGCAGAAGGACGTCCGCCGGCGCTACGGGCTCGTGGTCTGGATGATGGCCGGCGGATTCTGGGCAGTGATGGCGTTGTTGGTGGTGGTCGCGGCCTGGTACCGGCGGCGGCGGGACCGCCCGCGCCGGGTGGCCTTGGACGAGGGGTGGATCGTCGAGCCGGCGGAGGACGGGGAAGCTCGGCTTGATGAAGCAGGCCCAGAGCCTTAAATTTCATGGGCTTATGGCACCCAGCACTGAGAAGAGCAGCGGACGCCGCGGGCTGCTCGGACGACGCAACATCATCGTTCTGGCCGCCGCGACCGTCTCCCTGGTGGTGGGGTACCTCACCCTCCAGGCGGGCGCGGTCGACCTCGCGGCGGGGCTTTTGGTGCTGGGCTATTGCGTGCTTTTCCCTCTGGCTATCGCTCTCTGAACGCCCGGTGCGCCGACCCGGTCGTGCAGAGGCCGCTGGCGCGGTGCGTCCCCTAGTCAGGTCGGGCGGGGACCGCATCGCCGCTTGTTCGGGCGAATAGCTCAGCGGTTCAGAGCGCCTGCCTTACACGCAGGATGTCGGGGGTTCGAATCCCTCTTCGCCCACTGACCCGCGCTCCGACTGGACGCGGGAGCCTCCGCCCCGGATGGGGCGGTTCCCGCAGGGAGGTTGTCCGGAATGCGTCTGACTCATCTCGTCCTCGCCGGCCTCGGCGTCGCGCTCCCGGGCGTTCCGCTCGCCGCGCAGCTCCGATCCAGCCGGCCGACGCCTCAAGCGGTGAACCTCCCTCGCCTGATGGTGGCCAATCCCCATAGCTTCTCGGCGCAGGATTCCGCCGCCTCGGTGCGGGTCGGCGCGGGAATGCGGGATCGGGTGGACCGGATCTCCGACAAGTGGTACAAGACGATCACCCGGATCCAGATGAACGAGGCGCTGCAGCAGTACGCCTATCCGGTCGACGCGGTGCTGCCGCCGCTGGTGGCCAGGCAGCTGGCCCAGTCGCTGCAAGCCCGCGCGATGGTCATGTCCACCATGCTCAAAGGCGATGCCGGGCGCTACGCGGTCGAGGCCCGGTTGGCGGGCATGAACGACGACGCGGGCCACATGGTGCGGGTGGCCCAGGCCGGGAACGAATCGTTCGAGGACTTCGGGCAGCGGGTGGCCGATTCCCTCAGCGGCGCGTTCAAGGCGCTGCCCGACGCGAAGCTATGTGACAATCTCAGATCCACCAGCCGCGACAAGGCGCTTGAGGCGGCGTTCAAGGCGCTGAGGTACCAGCCGAACAACGGCCTGGCGGAGTTTTGTCTGGCCCAGATCGCCATCGCAAGAAAGGATCCGGTGGATTCGGTCATCGCCCATCTCAAGGGCTCGACCAAGGGCGACCGCCTTTCCCTGCAGAGCTGGACCGCCCTGGCGGTGGAGTACCAGGCCAAGGGCGACAGCGCCCAGACCATCGACACCTTCCAGGAGATGCTCCGGGTGGCGCCGACCAATGAGGCGCTCCGGAAGGAAGCGTTCAAACTCTTCCTCCAGTACGGCAAACCCGAAGCGGCGGAGGAGGTGGCCGACGAAGGGCTGCAGCTCGACCCGGCCAACGCCGACCTCTGGGACTTGAAGAGCAGCGCCTGCCTCTTCCAGGACACGCCGGTCAAGAACAAGTGCGCGATCGACGCGCTCGAAAAGGTCTTCGAGCTCGACACCACCAAGGCCGACACGACCTTTTTCACCAAGATCACCTTCGCGGCCTCGCGTCCGCCCGAAGATACGGTTCGGTTCCTCCGGTGGGCGCGCGCCGGCGTGGCCAAGTATCCCCGCAACGGCATTCTGCTCGGACAGCTGGCCCAAGCCTACGGGGTGGCGGGGCCGGTCGACAGCGCGGTGTCGGTCACCTTGCGGTTGATGGCGGTGGATTCCTCCGACGTGACGCC
>JBGPVQ010000137.1:0-7019 GCA_041491785.1 Gemmatimonadota bacterium
CTTTAAGCCACCGCTCCCGTTCGATACCGCGGCGGTGCTCCGGAAGAAGGCGGCACTCGGTGCATCGGCACCCGCCTACCAGGCGCAGCCGGCAACCGCCGCCGGCTTCCGCAGACACTACGGCAAGGGCGACCCGCCGCTCGAGGCCTGGCCGCCGGTACGGGCTTCCCCGGCCGCCGCGCCGCCCACCACTCCGCGCGATTCCTTTCCTCACAGCCGTCACAGCTCCCTTCCCTGCCTCACCTGCCATGTCCTCAACCGGCCCAGCGGCGGCCTCGTCTTCCAGGCGCCGCGGGGCTGTGACCTCTGCCACCACCAGGCGGTGGTCGCCGGGCAGGTCCAGGCCAAGGACTGCGCGCGATGTCATCGTGTCGAGGTCACGGCCGCGCCGAGGCCGGTGCAGATGCTGGTCCGGGTAGGTACCCGGGCGCCGACGGCCCGAAGCGTAGGGTTCCGGCACGACCGGCACGAGAAACTGGCCTGCGCCGATTGTCACCGGCCGCCGGCGGTCGCTCCGCCCGACAGCGTCCAGAGCTGCACCGGCTGCCACGACCAGCATCACGCCGCCGGGCGCGACTGCCTGCAGTGTCACAACCGGGCCGAGACGCCGGCGGCGCATTCCCGGGCGAATCACCGGGCCTGCGACGATTGCCACACGGTCACGCGGATCGCGACGCTGGTCCCGGCCAGGACATTCTGCCTGGTCTGTCACGCCAAGCAGCGGGATCACGTTCCGGCGCGGGAATGTTCCACCTGTCATTTCCTGCAAGCGCCGGCGGAATTCAAGCGTCACTTGCTCCGGAGGAGCCCGGGGTGATCCCGCGCCTGCGCTGGAGTACGATCCTCTTCGCCGCGGCGGGGTTGGCGGCGCCGCTCGAAGCACAGAGCTGGCGGCTCCGGTTCGACGCGTCGGCGCAGCGGGTTTCCTTTCGCGGGGTGACGCCGGACAGTGTGCTCGAGAGCCTGGTGGGGGTGGGGCCCACCGGCGGCGCGGTGACCGCGGACGGGTTCGCCGCCTACTGTGGCGGCGACGGCTTCTGCCGCTTCTATCGTCCCGGCGCGATCCGTTCCGGCGTTCCGGCCAGCGCGGCGACCGATCTCACCCTCTGGGGCCTGGGCGTCCGCGGTCTTTCCGTCCGGGTCAATGCCCGGCTGCTGACCGACCTGACCGGCGATCGGCTCTGGCCCGGCACCTCCCCGGCGTTGCGATTGGTCGAGGGCTACGCCGAGTACATCCGCGGCAGTCTTACCGGGCGGGCGGGGCGGATGCTGGAGCAGAGCCGACTGGGCAGCGCGGGTGCCGGCGGGCTCGACGGCCTGCGGGTCACCTGGCGCGCGGATCGGCTGGGGCTCGAGCTCGGCGGCTACGCCGGCTGGGGGCTGGCACGAGGAACGATCCTCGCGGTGACCAGTCCCGCCGTTAACCCGCTGGTGGATTTTCAGCCGGGACACCATCAGGTGGTGGCCGGAGCGCTGGCAGGCCTGCACCGCAGCGTGGTGGACATCGTGGGGGAGTATCGCCGCGAGGTGGATCCGTTCACCGATTACTTCGTGTCAGAGCGTGCCGCGTTGAGTCTGCAGGCGCGGCCGGAACCGCGCGTCCGGGTGGCAGCCGGTGCCGATTACGATCTGGCCCAGGGGCTGTGGGGCACCGCGGAGGCCTCGCTCAGCTATACCGGGAAGAATCTCTGGGCCACGGTGGGCGGGCGGCACTACCGGCCGTTTTTCGACCTCTGGACGGTCTGGGGCGCGTTCAGCCCGGTGCCCTACAACGGAGTCGACGGATCCCTCACCGTCCATCCGGTCACGAATCTGCAGCTCCGCGCCCGGGGCGAGTGGTACCGCTACGACGCCGCGGACGTCAGCGCGCCCGCTGTGACGCTGGAGGACAGCGGCTGGCGCTGGGGCTTCGAGGCGTCGGTGACACCGCGTCCGCAGTGGACCATCCAGGCGAACGCCCACGAGGAATTCGGACCAGGGGCCTCAACCCGGGGCATCGACGGACGGGTGACGTGGCGGGCGCGTGAGGGCCTCGATCTCTCCGCGCAGGGCGGGAGCCTCGAACGGCCCCTCGAGCTGCGCTTTCAGGACGCCGGCGTCACCTGGGCAGGCGGCTCGGCGGACTACCGCGGTGGGGAGCGGTGGCGGCTCGGGCTTTCGGTCGATCGCTACTGGGAGTCGCGCGACCGGCCCGATGCCTCGGCATTCGACTGGAACCAGTGGCGAGTGAGTGCCCGGATCTCACTGACGCTGCGCTCCGAGGCCGATCGGTGGGTGCTGCCTCCGGCCCGTCCGGCGGGAGCCCGGCCATGACCCCCCGCTGGGTGCGGTCGGTGCTGGTGCTGGGGGCGCCGGTGATCCTGGTGGCGTGGGGCGCCCGCCTCCGGCAGAATCCGCCCGCTCGGTTCGATCATGGGAAGCACGCCAAGCTCTTCGTGGATTGCGCCACCTGCCACTCCGGGGTCACCGAGCCCGGTGCGGCGGGCTTCCCGGCGCCAGTGACCTGCGCGTCCTGTCACGACGGAATCGTGCAGCGAGTCGTCTCCTGGCAGCCGAGGAGCGGGCCGAGGGTCAGCAACCTCAAATTCGAACACCAGCGGCACGCGGAGCTGCGCCGCGCCAGGGCGGACACATCGAGCTCCTGCGCCGACTGCCACGCCGAGCGGGGTGCTGCCTGGATGGAGGTGCGGGGGCCGAGTGCGGAGCAGTGCGTGAGTTGCCACCTGGCGGGGCGGGCCGAACATCTGGCGGTGCCGGACAGCGCCTGCGCCACCTGTCATCTGACGCTGGCACGTGCCACGACGCTTCCCAAGGAGCGGGTGGCCAAGTTCCCGGCCCCGGCGTCCCACAAGGCAGCGGACTTCATGGGGGCGAGCGGACATGGGGCAGCGGCCAAGGCCGGCACCGGCTCGAGCCGGGTGGCGCAAAGCTGCGCCACCTGTCACGCTCAGGAGTTCTGCGTGGCCTGCCACGTCAACGCGCCCGAGGTGGTCTCGATCCAGGCGCTCGAGGCCGACGCGCGCTCGCTGGTGCTGCCGCACCAGCTCAAGGCGCCGGCATCGCATGCCGCGAAGGACTTCGAAACGCGACACGCCACCCAAGCGGGGAGCGCGGGTGCGAGCTGCCGCACCTGTCACACCCAGGAGAGCTGCACCGGCTGTCATCGCGCCGCGGCGCCCGGGGCGGCACTCGCGCTCTACGCTGCGGGGCCGGGCCGGGGTGCTGGGGCGCAGACCACCCGGCGGGCACCGAGCAGCCACACCCTCGGCTGGGCCGAGCATCACGGCCCAGTAGCCTCGGCGTCCATGAAGAGCTGCGCGAGCTGCCATACCCGCGATTCCTGCCTCTCCTGCCACGTCCCGAGCGCAGCGCGCCGGGGAGGCTATCACCCGGCCAGTTACCTCACCCGGCATCCGGCAGATGCATATACCCGATCAAGCTCCTGCGCCGACTGTCACAACATCGGCGAGTTCTGCCAGACCTGTCACAAGCAGTCGGGGCTTTCGGCCCGGCGCACACTGCTGGGCGCCGGAGGCTACCATGACGGAAACCGAGAGTTCTTCGTCGGGCACGGGCAAGCGGCGCGGCAGGCATTGGAGAGCTGCGTGTCCTGCCACGTGGAGCGGGACTGCCTGACCTGCCACTCATCGGTGCGGGGGCGAGGGTTCAATCCACACGGGCCGGGGTTCGATCCGGAGCGAATGCTCAGGAAGAACCCCAGCCTGTGCATCGCCTGTCATGGGACGGCAATCCCGAGGCGCAAGTAAGTCGGCCCCCGCTCACCCGGACTTTCCCGCCTTCTGGTTCAGCAGCTTCTGCGTCGTCGCACCGATCAACTTGGTCACCTGCTTCTGGATCTGACCGCCCGCCTTCTTATCGGTCATCAGCCCGGCGGCCTGATGAAGGGCCAGCGCGACCAGCTCGTTGCGGTCGGCCCGAGAGAGGCGGCGCCATGGGTCCCCCGGCCCCGGCACTGGGTGCGGCCTACCGTCCGGGCCGATCACCACTCCCGGGGCGTCGTTGACCACACCAAACAGGATGCGGACGAACGCAAGCGGGAACCGGTTCTTCGAGATGAGCAGCTCGTCGTCGTAACGGTAGCCCAAGGCGTGGTGCTCGACGACGCCGGCGGGCGTCCAGGTGTCGGGCCACGGCTCCGGGGGGCCGGCGCTGAATATCATCGCATCCATGAGATTGTGTCCGAGGGCCGCACCACTTACCGGCAGATATGGCGCGGCCCCCGGGCGCAAGCGCTGCCACACCGCCCAGAGCCGGTCGATGTTGCAATGGTGCAGCCAAAAGACGGGATCGTTTGGAGAGGTCATCATTCCCATCGTACCGCCGGCCCACCGGTGAACGAGGTTGTGCAGGTTCACTTCGACGCTCGACCGAAGGCCGGATGACGCGTTCATCCAGGGGGCACTCTCGTAGTGGTCGATATTGAGGGCCGTATCCACGTCGGGCCCGGTCGGCAGCGCCATTGCCGTGGGATCAGTCCCGAACGAACGCTGAAGAAAATCCGGATCGGTAACGCTGTCCTTCGCGTTCAGCGTCCACGCATTGGGACCGTCGTGGGCGAACGGACCGGTCTTCACTTTGTCGGAGTCCATCGGATCTCCGTCGCCGCCAAGGAAACCGGGGGTGAACGGGTTGGATGCGGCATCGGCCCAGTCCCAGTACGGGATCGTGACCGTAGGGTCCACGGAAACGAGGTCGTTCTCGAACTCCAGCAGCAACGCGCGGTGCCAGGGAAAGAACGCGGGGCGGCGGTGCGCCCACCCCGGGTTCGCCATCATCGCGTTCATGTGGATTTCGGGATAGTCGTCGTAGCGGTTCCGGGTGGCGTCCCCGGGGTGCAGGACGCTCGGCATCGTCTTGAGACCCAACACGGCATTGACGAACTCGGTCTTCGCCGCAGCGTCCAGGTATTTCACGTTCCGTCGGACTCGCATGACCGTCCCCTGGGTGAATTGTCGTGGGTAGGATCCAGTGATGAAGCCCGCAACGCGGTTTGTCAACCTTCGTCGGATCGGCCACCTAGAACATCTTCTAGGTGCCCCCCGATCACCTCCGGTTCCGCGCCCAGTAGAGCGCCGTTTCCACCGCCCGCTTCCATCCCTCGACCAGCGCCGCGCGCGCTTCGGCGCTCAACCTCGGCGTGAACACCGTGTGCCCCCGCGTCGCCACGAACTCCTCCAGCGACGGCCAGACGCCAAGGGCCAATCCCGCGAGTGCCGCGGCGCCGAGCGCCGTAGTTTCGACGTTGTCCGGCCGCTCCACGGGAACGCCCAGGAGATCGGCCTGGAACTGCATCAGCCAATCATTGGCGGTCGCCCCTCCGTCCACCCGGAGCCGCGGCAGATGGAGGCTCGTTGCGGCGAGCATGCTCTCGATCAGCTCACCGGAGCTGTACGCCATCGACTCGAGCCCGGCGCGGACCAGGTGCGCCCGGGTGGTGCCCCGCGTAATGCCGGTGATGGTGCCCCGCGCATCCGGCTCCCAGTGCGGGCTCCCCAGCCCCACGAAGGCGGGCACGAAGTGCACACCACCGGTGTCCGGCACCGACCGCGCGAGCGCCTCCGATTCGGACGCGGTGCTGATGACGCCGAGCCCATCGCGAAGCCACTGCATCACGGCCCCGGCAATGAACACCGATCCCTCCAGGGCAAATCCGCGCCCACCTCGCGCGTCGCACGCCGCGGTGGCGAGCAGTCCCTCCGGCGGTACCGGGGGCTGGCCGCCCGTATATAGGAGGAGGAATGCGCCGGTGCCGTAAGTGTTCTTGGCCATCCCCGGTACCGTACAGCCCTGTCCGAAGAGCGCCGCCTGCTGATCGCCGGCGATGCCGGCGATCGGGAGCGAAATACCCAATACGGGTTCGTCCGACTCGCCGCAGACGCCGCTCGAGGGCACGACGACCGGCAGCAGAACCTCGGGCACCCCAAAGAGCGCCAGGAGATCGCGGTCCCACGCTCCGGCGCCGAGCGAGTAGAGCATGGTACGGGAAGCGTTGGTGGGATCGGTAACGTGGGCCCGGCCTCCGGTGAGCCGCGCCACCACCCACGAGTCCACCGTGCCGGCGGCGAGCTCGCCCCGCTCGGCCCGGGACTTGAACTCGGGTTTCTTGAGCAACCACTCGAGCTTGGTGGCGGAAAAGTAGGGATCCAGCACCAGTCCGGTGCGGGCCCGCACCTCCGCCTCGGTTCCGGAGTCGCGCAGCTCCCGGCAGCGATCGGTAGTTCGGCGGTCCTGCCAGACAATGGCCGGCGCCACCGCGCGCAGAGTTTCCCGATCCCAGAGCACCAGCGTTTCCCGCTGGTTGGTGATGCCGATGCCCGCCGGCCGCTCGCGGGCGGCGGCGAGCGCCTGGCGCGCCGCATCGAGAGTGGTGGCAATCAACTCCTCGGCGTCGTGCTCCACCCAGCCGGGCTGCGGATAGTGCTGCGCGAACTCTCGCTGCCCATGGCCCAGGACCGTTCCGTCCTGGTGAATGACGAGCGCGCGGGAGCTGGTGGTGCCCTGGTCGAGGGCCAGGATCGACGGCATCCGCCCTCAGATCCGCGCGCGCTTGAGCGGCACGGCGTTGCCCGCAACGATGATCGAGGAGTGCGACATCAGATCAGATTCATCTTTCGCACCGTCGCCTTGCTCAGCCGCATCGCGCGGACGATGTCACCGGGATCGGACCGCATCAGCACGACCTGCGCCGCCTGGACGGCGACATCGGTCCCCGCCCCGATCGCGACGCCGATGTCGGCCTAGGCCAGAGCGGCGGAATAGTTCACGTCATCGCCGACCAGGGCGATGAATTGCCCCGCTTCTTGCTGTTGTTTAGCGTAACTCGCCTTCTGCTTGGGGCGCCCCTCCGCGAAGACCTTTTCGATTCCGACCTCGGCGGCGACTCGTTCCGCGATCTGGCGGAGGTCCCCGCTCAGGAGCACCGGCGTGATTCCCATCTCCCGGAGCTCCCCGATGGCCCGGCCCGAGGTCGGCCGGATGGCGTCGCTAATGTCGAGCAC
>JBGPVQ010000138.1:0-6980 GCA_041491785.1 Gemmatimonadota bacterium
CTGCTCGCCACCCAGGCGGGCGATCGGCCGGAGGACTTTCACGGCGTGTACTCATTCGATCAGGCGTTCGACGACGCCTACGTCTGGCAGGGCATCCCGGGCAACTGACCGGGCGGGGCGGATGGAGGAAGGGAGGCCAGCATGCAAGAGCAGAGGGAATGGCCGGACTGTCGGAAGTGCGGAAAGGGCATCCTGATCCCGCTCTCTGATTACGGCCGGGACGGCGCCCCCATCACGTACAAAGCGTGGGTCTGCACCAATCCCGAATGCGGATTCAATCTCCGGATCGACAACGGGGAAATCTCCTTCGGGCGGGTCATCGGGCAGTCGTCCAAGTGAAGCGTCGGTGGTCAACCGTTCCCGGTTGATCGTTCCCGCTCTTCCATGCCGACCATTCCGGTTCTCACCCCCGACCAGGCCGCCTCCTGGGACCGCCGCGCCGAGGCGGCGGGAATTCCGCTGCGCGCCCTCATGGAAGGCGCGGGGCGGGCTGTCACGACGGTGCTGGCCGCGCGGTTCCCCGAGCGGCTTCGTCACGGAGTGCTGGTGGCGTGCGGACCCGGCAACAACGGGGGTGACGGGTGGGTGATCACCCGGGCCCTGCACGCCGCGGGGGTGCCGGTGTGGGCCGCGTCGGTCGGCGGCGACGGCTCGGAGCTCGGCCGGTCGATGGCGGCGCTGGCGCGGGAGGCCGGCGTGCGCGAAGTGGCGCCCGACGGGCCGTGGCCCAACGCCGGCCTGGTGGTGGACGCGGTGCTGGGCACCGGCGCCACCGGCGCGCCCCGCGGGGCCGTGGCGCAGCTGCTGGCGCGGATCGCCGATCTGGACCTGCCGATCGTGGCGGTCGACGGCCCCAGCGGACTCGATCTGGCCGACGGGGTGCAGCGGGGCCCCTTCCAGGCCGCGCTCACCGTGACCTTCGGGGGATACCGTCGGGGGCAGTTGCTGTCGCGGGACGATGTCGGTGACCTGGTTGTGGTGGACATCGGCCTCCCGCCGCCCGACCCCGCGTGGTCCGTGCTGTTTACCGAGTCCGCCGCCGCCGAGTTGACGCCACCGTTCCCCTCCGACGCCCACAAGGGAAACCGCGGCCGGGTGATCGTCGTCGGCGGGGACGACGGCATGCTCGGCGCCGCGCGGCTGACGGTGCGCTCCGCCTTCGCGTCGGGCGCGGGGCTGGTGCACCTGGTGGCCCCGGCGGCGTCGATCGCGGTGGCGTCGGCGGCGGAGCCCGATCTCCAGACCTGCGTGCAGCCGTTCGAAGCGCATCCGGTGCCCCGCACCACCGCGCTGCTCTCCCGTGCCGACGCCGTGGTGGTCGGTCCGGGGCTGGGCCGGGGCCCCTCGAGGGCGGAGTTCGTCGCGGGCGTCATCGCGGCGGCGCCGGCATCCGCCGCCATCGTGCTGGACGCCGATGCGCTGATTGCCTTTGCCGGGCAGGTGGAACGGCTGGGCAGCCTGCTCGCCGGGCGGAGAGCGGTCCTGACGCCCCACGCCGGAGAGTTCCGCGCCCTCTTCCCGGAGGAGGCGTCACGGGTGGACGTCGATCCCTGGGGCGCTGCGGAAGCGGCGGCGGCTCGGCTGGGCGCGGCGGTGCTGCTCAAGGGCGTTCCGACGGTCATCGCGGCGCCGGGGCACGGCACCCTCACCGTCGCGGCGGGAAATCCCGGCCTCGCCACCGGCGGGAGCGGGGATACGCTGAGCGGGCTGGTCGCGGGTTTCGCGGGGGCGGGCCTCGAGCTCCCGCTGGCGGCCGCGGTCGGCGCCGTTGCGCTGGGGGAAGGGGCCGATCTCGCCACCCGACGAGTGAGCGCCCGCTCGATGCGACCGATGGATGTGATCGCCGCGCTTCCCGACGTCTGGCGCCGATGGGACCTGCTCCGCCGCCTTCCGCCGCCGCCCCGCCCTCCAATCCTGCACGAGCTCCCCATGCCCGTGCGGGTCTGACTTCTCCGATGACCGAAATCCGGTTGGGTGGTGGCCCCGAGTTCGACCGCATCCGCTCCATCGCGCGCCACCTGGGGGAGCGGGGCGTCGGGCTGGGCGACGACTGTGCGTTCATCGAAGCGGGTGGGGAGGTGTTCGCGCTCAGCACCGACGTCAGCGTCGAAGGTGTGCACTTCCGCCGCGAGTGGTTGAGCCTGGAGGAGATTGGCTGGCGCGCGGCGGCGGCGGCGCTCTCCGATCTGGCCGCGGTGGGCGCCACCCCCATCGGCCTGCTTGCGGCGGTGACCGTTCCCGCGGGGGCGGAGCCCGCGATGACCGATGCGCTCATGGTCGGGGTCGGCGGCGCCGCCGGGTCGGTGGGTGGTGTCGTGCTCGGCGGGGATCTCTCTCGCGGGGAGGCGATCGCGCTCGCCATCACCGTCGTCGGTCGGGCCAAGCGGGTGACCCATCGGAAGGGGGCGCAACCGGGAGACGGACTCTGGGTGACCGGCGATCTGGGCGCCGCCCGCGCCGCCGTCACCGCATGGCGCTCCGGACGGGCCCCGGCCCCCGCCGCCCGCGCGCGCTTTGCCAAGCCCGCGCCGCGAATCGAGGCGGGGCGGTGGCTCACCGAGCACGGTGCCAAGGCGATGCTCGACCTCAGCGACGGCCTCGCGGGAGACGCCAGTCATCTTGCCGCGGCCTCCACGGTCGGCCTCCGCATTGAGCTCGAGCGGTTGCCGGTACACCCCGCCGTCGCGGCGGAGGCGGATGCCGCGGGGGAGCCGCCGGCCGCGTTCGCCGCGGTGGGAGGGGAGGACTACGAGCTGCTCGCCGCCCTGCCCGCGGAGTTCGGCGGCACCGACCGGTTTCTGCTCACGCGAATCGGGGAGGTCACCGCCGGGAGCGGGGTCTCCCTGCTGCTCGACGGCCGTGCGATGGCGCTCACCGGATACGATCACTTCGCATGATCCAGTCGATCCGTTACGTCACGGCATTCGTCCTCTTCATGGGATGGCACGGCGCGCGGGTCCTGTTCGCCGCGGTGACCGGCGTCCGCCAGAAAACCGGCGGCGTGTATGACGATGCCGCACGGCAGTGGGGGAAAGGGATGCTCCGCTGGACCGGCATCGGGGTGCGGGTCGAGGGAAGCCAGCGGTTGGATCCCGGGGTTCCCACCGTGTACGTCGCGAATCACGCGTCGTTCCTCGATATCTGGGCCATCCTGGCCGAGGTCCCCGGTACCGTGCGGTTCGTCTATAAGAAGGGGATGGACTGGATACCGCTGATGGGGCTCGCCATGCGGGCGGCCCGGCACATCCCGATCAATCGGCACAACCGCTCGGCGGCGTTCGCGGCCTACGACGAGGCGGCCACCGTGATTCGTGGCGGAGTCTCGGCGGTGGTATTCCCGGAGGGCACCCGCTCCCGCGACGGCCGGCTCATGCCGTTCAAGAAAGGCCCCTTCGTCCTGGCGATCGCGGCAAAGGCGCCGGTGGTCCCGGTGTTCTGCGAGAACACCTACGAGCTGATGCCGAAGGGGAGCTGGAGCCCCAAACGGGGGACCATCGTGCTGCGCATCGGCGAGCCGATCCCCAGCGCGGTGCTGAGCTACGAGCAGCGGGATGAGCTCGCGCAGGCGGCCCGTGCGGCGTTGCTCGCGCTGGGCGCGAAGGAGTGAGCGAGGAGGGAGTAGGGGAAACCGGTCCCACGGGTTAAAATTGTCGCCATGTCAACCATCATTGAAGTCCACGCCCGGGAAATCCTCGACAGCCGCGGCAACCCCACCGTGGAGGCAGATGTAGTGCTCGCGAACGGCGCTCGCGGGCGGGCGGCGGTACCCAGCGGCGCCTCCACCGGCGAGCACGAAGCGGTGGAGCTTCGCGACGGCGACCCCAAGCGCTACCTCGGGAAGGGGGTGACCGAGGCGGTTCGCAACGTGAACGAGGTGCTGGGGCCCCGGCTCGAGGGAATGGACGCCGCCGACCAGATCGCGGTGGACGCCGAGCTGATGGACGCGGACGGAACTCCCAACAAGGGCAAGCTGGGAGCCAACGCTATCCTCGCCGCGTCGCTGGCGGTGGCCCGCGCCGCCGCGGAGGATGTGGGACTTCCGCTCTACCGCTACCTCGGCGGTCCCATGGCGCGGGTGATGCCGGTCCCGATGATGAACATCTTGAACGGCGGGGCCCATGCCAGCAACAACGTGGACGCGCAGGAGTTCATGGTGGTGCCGATCGGGACCGACAACTTTCCCGACGCACTCCGGATGGGCGTGGAGGTCTTCCACAGCCTCAAGAAGGTCCTCGACAAGATGGGCCTCTCGACGGCCGTGGGTGACGAGGGAGGCTTCGCGCCGATGCTCCCGTCCAATGAAGCGGCGCTCGATTTAATCATGCAGGCGATTGCCGCGGCGGGGTACCAGCCGGGGAAGGACATCGCCATCGCGCTCGATCCGGCGGCCTCGGAATTCTACGTCGACGGCGCCTACGTCATGAAGAAAGGCGACCAGAGCAGCCGGACCGCGGCGCAGATGGTGGACCTCTACGCCGAGTGGGTGGACCGCTATCCGATCGTCTCGATCGAGGACGGGCTGGCGGAGGACGATTGGGAGGGCTGGGCGCATCTGACCGAGCGGCTGCAGGACCGGGTGCAACTGGTGGGTGACGATCTCTTCGTCACCAACGTGGACCGGCTATCCCGCGGCATCGAAGAGCAAGTGGCCAACGCGGTGCTCATCAAGCTGAACCAGATCGGCACCCTGACCGAGACGCTGCAGTGCATCGAGCTGGCCAAGGGCAGCTCCTACGGCGTGGTGATCTCCCATCGCTCGGGGGAAACCGAAGACACCTTCATCGCCGACCTCGCGGTGGCCACCGGCGCGGGGCAGATCAAGACCGGGAGCGCCTCGCGCACTGACCGCATGGCCAAGTACAATCAGTTGCTCCGCATTGCCGAAGAGCTGGACGATGTGGCCCATTATCCCGGCCGGGACATGTATCACCTATGACGTCCAAGCGGTGGCTGATCCTGATCCTGGTGCTGGCGGCGGCGGTTTTCGCGGTGCAGGGTGGGGAATACAGCACCGCGCACTGGCTCGAGCTCCGGGCCAAGGAGCAGGCGGAGCGGCAGCGGGTGGCCGATCTCCGGCGCGAGGTGGACAGCCTCCGGCTGGTCAAGAAACTGGTGGAGACCGATCCGGCGACGCAGGAGCGCCTGGCACGGGAGCTCTACGGGATGCTCCGGCCGGGCGAGACGGAATTCACGCTGGTGCGGCCGGAGCGGCGCTGAGTGAGCGCTCCGGCGGCTTGGTCAGGGCGCAAACCGCACCAGGCTGTTCTGCAGCGGGATCTCCCCGTGGCGCGCCGAGGCCGCCGAGCCGGTGCAGGGCGAGGCGAGTCCGGCGCAATGCCCCATGATCTCGAAGCTGGCGTACCCGTACGGCAGCCCTTCGCTGCCGAGCGGCGAGTTCCCGTCGGAGATATGGAAGTGGAGGTGCGGCTCGGTGGAGTTGCCGCTGTTGCCGACCAGTCCGACCACCTGGCCGCGTCGGGCCCGGTCGCCCAAGCGCACCCGGAGCGAGCCGGGCTGGAGATGGGCGTAGAAGGCGTCGCGGCCCTTCCTGAGCTCGATGATGACGTGGTTCCCGCCCACCGTCTCGAGGGTGACCGGCACCGCGCGCGAGGCGGCACCGGGGGCATTCTCCGGAATCGAGTCCTTCGTTTCCACCACGATCCCGTCGGCCACCGCGATCGCCTCGCTCCCCCAGGCGTAATGGCTCGCGTTCTGGAGCCGGTCGCCGGTGAAGCGGGTTCCGTCGTCGGCGACTTTCACCCAGTCGATGGTGAATCGCTGGGCAATCACTGGGGTGCCGCCCACCGGGACGAGCGCGCGGCGGTAGCCCGACTCGTTGCCCGGGCCGTTGCCGGCGAGCCAGGTGCCCCCCTTGAGGGGCGGACCGATCGCGGCGGCGGCTACCGGGACGTCACCGTCCGCTTCTTCCCCGCCAGCAACCATCTCTTCGTCGCCGATTCGGTCGGGAGCTTCGAGTACGCCAAGCTCCCGTCGCTCCACGTCCGCCCGGAGGTGCTGGGCGCTATCGCCGACTGGCTGAGCGCCCGCCTCCGGTAAGGCCCCCGACCCCCGACCTCCGTCAGTGGATGTTGGGGTTGTTGAGCCGCTCGACATCCGGCAACGGGAAGCCGAACGGATAGCCCTGGGCATCGGCCCCGGGGCAAGCGGCGCTGGCGTAGGTCCCGCCGTTGGGGAAGGCCGCGCCGTCCGCCGGGAGACGCGGCAGCTTGTAGCGGTTCATGTCGCCCAGCCGCTGCCCTTCCATGAACAGCTCGCGGCGCCGCTCCTCGATCACCTGGGCCTTCACCTGCGCCGCGGTCTGGCCGGTGCCGTCGTACGCCGGAAGCCCCGCCGCGGTGTGCAGTGCGTTGATGATGGCCACGGCGCCCGGGAGGTCGCCGGCGGCGACGTCCGCCTCCGCCAGAATCAGCCGGGCCTCATTGTAACGCGCGATGGGGATCGAAGCCCCGCGGTCCGCGTACTTGTTCACCCGGCGGATGAAAGTGAAGCCGTCGGAGCCCTTGGTCTGTGTGACGGTGACCGACACCCTCGGGTCCGCGACCCCGCCGAACGTGAGCCCCACGAACGAGGGGTCCACCGAGGAGAAATTGCTCACCTGGGTGTGGACGAAGACCATGTTCTGCTGCCGCGTGGTGCCGGCGGCGCTCGCGATCGCGTTCACCACGAATCCGGTGGGAATCAGCGCCGCATCGGCGCCGGCCGCGGCAACCTGCCCCAGGTTGAGCAGGGTGCGCGCTCTCCCCAGCCGCGCGAAGTTGAGGGTGGTCGCGTCGTTGGCCGTCGTGGCCGAGGCGATGGCGGCGTCGAAGCGACTCTTGGCCTCCGCCCACATCTGTGCCTTGCTGAGCTCGGGCCCGATGTTGATCGCGGCCGAGCACATCGACTCGCCCAGCAGCAGGATGCTGTAGCCGGCGTAGGCCGCCGCCTTGCCCATCAGCTGGGTGCGATTGATCCCCGCC
>JBGPVQ010000139.1:0-6924 GCA_041491785.1 Gemmatimonadota bacterium
ATGTACTTCGTCCCCCACCCCTTCTCCGCCGACACCTTCGTCAGCGCCGCCGTCAGCGTCGTCTTCCCGTGGTCCACGTGCCCGATCGTCCCGACGTTCACATGGGGCTTGGTCCGCTCAAATTTGGCTTTGGCCATTGCCTCACTCCGATGTGCGTTCAGTTCTCTCTCGGACGGCTCGGCCCGGGCGACCAGCCATCGAGCCATTCACCCGTCCGGCACCCCAGCGAGAGCTCGCGAGCGGGATTGAACCGCTGACCTCATCCTTACCAAGGATGCGCTCTACCAACTGAGCTACGCGAGCGACGGCGCCTCACATCTCCCGGTGACCGCAAAGCGGGCGACGGGACTCGAACCCGCGACCCTCAGCTTGGAAGGCTGATGCTCTACCAACTGAGCTACACCCGCAAACGCCGACGTCCCCATGGTGGGGGTAGGATTCGAACCTACGTAGGGCGAAGCCCGGCAGATTTACAGTCTGCTGCCATTAGCCACTCGGCCACCCCACCTCGCTCGTCACCCGCAGCCGGGGACGCGGAACCCCGCTTCGTGAGCGGGGTTCCGAACACCCGAGGCGTCGTCCTGCGACACTGGAGCTGACGGAGGGACTCGAACCCTCAACCTGCGGTTTACAAAACCGCTGCTCTGCCGGTTGAGCTACGTCAGCCAAAAGCCCGCAGATTGTGACAGACCCTTATTTTACCCGACTCAGCCCCCCCAGTCAACCGGACCGCCGAGCCGACCAAACGGGCCCCCCCACCCGGGCGCTTTCCGGCCGGCTTCCCGGTCCGGTAGGACGCCCGCCAAGCCGGAAAGAATTCGAAAATCGGGGTCCGAAGATCGCCCGAAGCAGGGAGCGGGATGCCGGGCGGGTCAGCTCTCAACCGTTCGCAGCGCCCGTTCGAGCGCCGATGCCAGAGCGGCGATGGTGTAGGGCTTCTCTACCACCGACGTGACCCCGGGCGCGAGCGACCGCTCCCCCGGGAGCCCCCTCGGTGATCCGGTAGCCACGATGATCGGGAGACCGGGACTCAGGGCGTGGACTCGCGCCACCAGATCGAACCCGCTCATCCCGGGCATGTGAAGATCGGTGATGAGTGCGTCGAATGCCCCGGGATCCCCGGTGAACCGGGCCAGCGCGGTTGCCGCGTCGGTCTCGATTTCCACCCGATATCCCACGCGCTCGAGCAGGACCCGGGCGGCACCCGCAATTCTCGGTTCGTCGTCCACCAGAAGCACCCGCTGGCCTCCGGGCGCCCCGGAACGCGCCGCCCTGCGTCCGGCACCGTCGCGAGCCGCCTCCGTCTCCACCGGGAAGTAGACCCGGAAGGTGGTGCCCCCCCCGGGCGCGCTCTCCACCTCGATACCGCCGTGATGATTCCGCACGATGGTGTGGACCATCGCGAGGCCGAGGCCGGTTCCCTTGCCCGGGGCCTTGGTGCTGAAGAACGGTTCGTAGATCCGAGCCACAGTCTGCGCGTCCATGCCCGGCCCGTCATCGTGAACCGTGAGCACCATGTACTCTCCCGGGGCCAGTCCTGGGGCAGGCGCGGCGGCACCGGCGGCCACGGAGCTGGGCTCGAGTCGCACGGTCAATTGACCCCCGTTCTGGCCCATCGCCTGGCCGGCGTTGATGCCCAGGTTCATCACCACCTGATGGATCTGAGTCGGGTCGGCGAGGACCACCCGATCCTCTCCGGCCGGCTCGAAGGACACCTGCAAGCCTTTGGGCAGGGAAGACCCGAGCAGCTGAAGCGCGTCGGCAACGACCGGCCGGAGCCGGATGGGCACCCGCTCCTGCGCCCGGGTCCGGCTGAAGATCAGAATCTGATTCACCAGGTCGCGGGCGCGCTTGCCGGCCCGAAGCACCTCGTCGAGGCTTTCAACCACCGCGGGCTGGTCGGCCGCGTCGAGTCGGGCGATTTCGGTGTAACTCACGATGGCGGTGAGAATGTTGTTGAAGTCGTGGGCGATCCCTCCCGCCAGCCGGCCGAGGGCCTCCATCTTCTGCGCCTGGAACAGCTCCTCTTCGAGACGGCGCCGGGTGACTTCGGCCCGCCGCCGGTCGGTCACATCGCGGAAGCTCCACACCCGCCCCACCGGTTCCCCGTCGCGCATTTGCGGCTGGGAGTAGCGCTCGTAGAGCCGGCCGTCGAGGAACTCGAGGACGTCGAAGCTGACCCCGTAGTTCTGGGCGTACAGTTGCCGGACCTTTTCGGTGAAACTCTTGGGATCGCGAAGCTGATCGAGCACATAGGTGATCAGCCGCTCGTCGTCCCGCGCCCCGGCGAGCTCCGGCGGAATCCGCCACAGATCGAGGAATTTCTGGTTGTGGCCGACCACCCGGCCCTCGGCATCCACCACCAGAATGCCGTCCGCCGTCGATTCGAGGGTGGCCTGCACCAGGGATAGTGCCTCAGCGTTGGCACGAAGCGCCACGCGCATTTCCCCCAGCGCCACCGCCATCGCAAGGATGATGAAGAGATAGCCGAAGACCACCCGCACCATCGTTGGACTGGGGGGGGCAACCCCATGCACCAGCCACGGGATGGCGGGGTTCCCCGCCGACGCAACCAGCCCCAGTCCAAGCGAGAGCGCCGCAACCGTCACCGCCCCGCCCGGACCCATCAGGAGCCCCGCCAGCACCAGGTTCACCGCGAAGCCGGCGTAACTGGCGCCGGTTACTCCCCCGGTGGCGAGCGCTCCGGCGGCCGCGATCAGCCAGCCCGCCCCGATGGCCACCGCCGCTGCGGCGCGCTCGTGGCCGGCCCGGAGGACCAGCCAGGCGACACCGACGGTCGACTCCACGACCAGCAGCTGGACCAAGGCACTGGCGCGCACCGGGGGCACCAGCACCGCGAGCCCCAGGAGAAAGACCGCGATGGCCGCGCCATACATCCCGAGGTGCACCGGCTTGAGCCTGAAGTGGCCGGTCCACCATCCGAACCGAGTCAGTCGAGTCGTCACGGCGTTCCCAGGAATGAAGGGCGAAGCGGCAAAATGCGTCTCACCCACCGAGACGCGCGAGGGCGGCTACCAAGTCTCGGAGGCGGGAGCGCTCACCCGAGTCTCCACTTGGGGCCGCTCGGGGTGTCCTCGACCACGACTCCCCGCGCCGAGAGCTCGGCGCGAATGGCGTCGGCGGCGGCGAAATCGCGGCGCTTCTTGGCCGCCGCCCGCTCCGCCAGGCGTTCGGCGACCCACGCCGCCAGCGCGGGATCCGCGGCACGGGCCTCGGGCAGCACGTCCAGCACCGAGCGGCTCCAGCGGGTCCACTGCGCCAGCGTGGTGGAATCGGGTGCCTCGCCGGCGTCCATCAGCCGGTTGGCCTCCCGAGCGAAGTCGAACAGGGCAGCGAGGGCTCGCGGGCTGTTCAAGTCGTCATCGAGCGCGGCCGCGAACTCGGCGTCGGTACGTTGGGCCAGCGCCGCGATGCCCGGCCCCACCGCACCGGCCCCGGTCTGCATGCGACGGTCGAGCTCCGCCAGCCGGCGGCCCCCCTCGCGGGCGGCCGCGAGCGCCTCATCGGTAAGGTCGAGCTGCTGGCGGTAGTGGGTCTGAAACACCAGCAGGCGGAGGGCGGCAGGATCCACCCCGCCCTCACGGAGGCCCCGGGCGGTCACCACGTTCCCGAACCGCTTGGACATCTTCTCTCCCCGCACTTGCAGGAACGCCCCGTGGAGCCAGACCCGGGCAAACTCCGCCTCGCCGGTGTAGGCGCAGCTCTGGGCGATCTCGTCCTCGTGATGGGGAAAGATCAGGTCCACCCCCCCGGCGTGGATGTCCAGGACTTTGGCGCCATAGCGCCGCCCGATGAGCTCCAGGGCCATGGCGGAACACTCGAGGTGCCATCCCGGGCGGCCCCGGCCGAACGGAGCGTCCCACGCGGCGGCGGCGCTTTCGTCCTCCGGCTTCACGGCCTTCCACACGACGAAGTCCCGGGCGTTTTCCTTGTCGTACTCGTCAGTGGAAACCCGCCCGCTCGCGCCGGTCTTGAGCTCGCGCCGGTCCAGCTGGGAAAGGCGGCCATACCCGGGAAACTTGCCAATGGCGAAGTACACCGAGCCGTCTTCGCCCCGGTAGGCGGCCCCATTGGCGAGCAGACCGCTCACCAGCCGGATCATCGGCTCGATGAATCCGGTGGCGCGGGGATACTCGTGGGCGGCGACGATCCGGAGATAGTCGCGATCTTCGTAGAACGCGGTGATGAACGGGGCGACCAGCTCCGCGATGGTGATTCCCTGTCGGCCCGCCTCCTTGATGATGCGGTCGTCCACATCGGTCAGGTTCATGATGTGGTAGACCTCGTACCCGCCCGCCTCCAGCCAGCGCCGGAGCAGGTCCACGAAGAGGAAGGTACGGAAGTTCCCGATGTGGGCGTAGTTCCACACCGTGGGCCCGCAGGAGTAGAGGGTCACCCGGGGCGGCGCCAGCGGGACGAACTCCTCGATCCGGCGGGTCAGGGTGTTGTGGAGACGAAGGGTCATTGACCCTCCGCCGGGAAGGCGGCATTTCCGGATGGAGGCGTCGCGGCATGCCGGACGGGTACGGTGCGCCGGGGAAACGGGATCTCGATGTCCTCGGCGTCGAGCCGATTCTTGATCCGCCTCCGGAACTCGCGGGCCACCTCCCACTGGGCTCCGGGCACGGTGCGGAGCGTCGTCCGGATCACCACGCCGTGCTCACCGAGTTCCTCTACACCCAGCACGTCCGAGTCGCCTTCAAAGCGGTCCTTCCAGGACGGCTCCGTGCGGAAGCTGGTCAGCTCGTCGCGGAAGACGCCCAGCGCGCGGTCGAGATCGGTTCCGTACCCGATCCCCACCTCGACCACCGCGCGAGACCAGCTCCGGGTCAGATTGCTGACGGTGGTGATCTGCCCGTTGGGCACGATGTGCACCACCCCGCGAAGGTCCCGCAACATCACCACCCGGAGGGTCATCCGCTCGACGGTGCCGCTCTTGCCCGCCGCCTCGATCACGTCGCCCACCGCGAACTGGTTTTCGACCAGGATGAAGAAGCCGGCGATGACGTCCTTGACCAGGCTCTGGGCCCCAAACGAGACGGCGAGACCGAGGATGCCGAACCCCGCCAGGAGGGGGCCGATATCCGTGATGAAGACCTTGAGGGTGAGCAGCAGCGCCACCGCGAGGATGCCGATCCGCCCGACGCTCCGGACCAGTTGGGCCACGGTATGCCCGCGCTTTTCCGCGGAGGTCATGGTGGAATCGTCGCCGTCGTCCACGGCGGCGATGATGCGGCGAGCGATCCGCCGCACGACCCAGTAGGCCAGCCAGGCGCCCAGCCAGATCAGGCCAAGGTTGAGGAGCTTTTCGACGACGGCGCCGCGGCTGGTACCGAAGAACTCGGCGATCCGGGAGAAGACGTCCTGGACCACGGCGGAATAGAGCACGCGAGGGGTCTCTTCCGGTCGGGGGAGATGGGGGCGGCGGAAACTAGGCCGACCCGCTCCGCCCCGTCAACCGGACCGCGGCCGCTCCATGATACGCGTTGCGCGCGCCGTCACGCCGCAGCGGAGGAACAGCGCCAGGATTTCCTCCGGCCCCAAGTCGTCCAGGGGGACCTCGAATCCGAGCGGCGTGGATACCAGGCCGGGCAGGAGGATGCGGAGGCGATCGAGCCCGTCGGGGAGGGCGGCAGGGAGAAACACGCGGAGGACCGGCTGGGACGGGGACACATCCCAGGATAGGCCGCCGGCGCATCGACTCCGGCATCCTTCGAGCGCGGGCGGCCGCAGCCTTCGCGCGAGCAAAAACCCCCCGGGGAGCCCGTCGGCCCCCCGGGGGAATTCCTGCGCACCGGGCTACTTGATCGCGACTTTCATCTTGCTGGACGGTTCAGCCTTCGGAAGCTTGACCGTCAAGACCCCGTCGGCATAGGCGGCTTCGATCTTGTTCCCCTGTACCGCCACGGGCAGCCGGATGGTACGCAGGAACCGGCCCTCCTGCCGCTCCTGCCAGAGGTAGTCCTCCCCCTTCTCCTCCTTGTGGAGCTCACGCTTGCCGGACAGCGTGAGGAGATTCCCTTCGACGTCCACGTCGAAGTCGTCGCGAGCCATTCCGGGGGCCTCCAGGCGAACGATGAATTCCTTCGTCGTCTCGGAGAAGTCGAGCGTGGGCTCCCAGAGGTTCTCGATCGCCCGCGGCGTGCTAAGCGGCCAGAAATTGGGCTCGAAGAACCGGTCGAAGACCCGGTCGAGATCCTGCTTCATGGCCGTGAGCGTGGGATCCACCTTCATCAGTTTCATAACCCCCTCCTTGCCTCGCGCCGAGGCTTCGATGCGGTCGCCCCCCATGAGGGCGCGACCAACATAACGAGCCTGCCTTGAATGCACCGTGAATCCGACGTGAGATGTTGGCGGCGCGGTCGGCGGCGAGGCTGCTTCAGGCCCGATTCAACCGGCCTTCATACTGCGAGACGTAGCTTCGGGGCATCGCTCATCGGAGAGAGTCATGCTCACCGTCGCGGAAGTGATGACTCGACACCTGTTGCTGTTGCCTCGAGAGACCCCCCTGCGCGAGGCGATCGCCCTCCTGGCGAGCCAGCATGTCTCCGGCGCTCCGGTGGTGGACGGAAAACGCCGGATGGTCGGGGTGGTCACTTCGTCCGACATTCTCCAGGCCGAAGCCGAAGGCGCCGACCTCGACGCCACCACGGTCAAGGACATCATGACCTCTCCGGCGCTCACCACCGGCCCACATACCGATCTCCGGGAGGCCGCGCTCGCGATGGAATACGCCGAAGTCCACCGCCTCTTTGTCGAGGAGGAGGGCCGGTTGATCGGTGTCGTGTCGCTCACCGACCTGAACCGAGCCCTCGCCGGAGGACGGATCTAGTCCGGACTCCCGGGCCGGAGCACCAGCACCGGCTTGGCGGCGCCGCGAATGACCTTGTCCGCCACGCTCCC
>JBGPVQ010000140.1:0-6919 GCA_041491785.1 Gemmatimonadota bacterium
CACCGGCAACCACACGGCCAACGAGCCGAATCCGGTGAGCAGGAGCCGCTGCCCGAAGGTGAGCCCCGCCAGCGCCGGCAGGAACGTCGCGAGCGCCAGCAGCAGCCCCGCCGCCATCGCCGCGATCTCCGCCCATGCGTTAACCCGCCACCAGAACCATCGCAGCAGCAGCACCAGCCCCGGCCCGTTGCCGATCAGGATCATCAGCCGGAAGATCGTCCCCACGCTCTCCATGAAGAACGACACCGTCGCGGCCAGCAACGTGATGCCGATGGTGGCCCACCGTGCGGCCCGGAGCAGGGCCCGTTCGTCCCGCACCCCGCCAAAGCGGGCGTAGAGATCGTGCACCAGGTAACTCGCACCCCAGTTTACCTGGCTCGAGACGGTCGACATGAACGCAGCCAGCAGGCTGGCGAACACCAGGCCGAGGAGGCCGGCGGGGAGGTATTTCACCATGAGGAGCGGATAGGCGAGCTCCGGGTCCTGGAGCCCGGGAAGCACCAGCAGCGCGGCAAGGCCCACCAGCACCCAGGGCCAGGTGCGCACGACGTAGTTGAGAATATTGAACGCGTGCGCCGCCTTCTCGGCCTCCCGCTCGTTGGCGGTGCTGGACAAGCGCTGCACGAACATTCCGCCACCGTCGCTGTTGCGGAACGCCCACCACTGCACGCCGATGTATCCGAGAAAGGTGGAGAGCGGAACCAAAGCGTCCGGGCCGAGCGGCAGCAGTGCGAGGCGATTGGCCTGGCCCTCCGCGCGAAGCCGGGCCACCAGTGCGCCGAGCCCCCCGACATCGTGAAGGGCGTAGAACATCACGGTCACCGCGCCCGCCATCGCCAGGATGTACTGCACGAAGTCGGTGGCCACCACGCCCCAGAGGCCCGAGGCGGCAGTATAGACCAGCACAATGAGGACGATAGGAAGGATGGCCCAGAGCTTCGGATCGCCGGGCAGCGCGGGGAGATGCTGGACCAGCCCCAGCCCCATCACCACCTTGCGCATGCCGAGCATCCCGTACCCGATGCCGATGCAATTGAGCGGGACCGCGAAGAGAAACGCCCGGGTCGCGCGCAACGAGGCCGCGGGCTTCCCGCCGTAGCGGAGCTCGGTGAGCTCCATATCGGTCACGATCCCGGCGCGGCGCCAGAGCTTGGCCAGCAGCACCGCGAGGAGCACGTGGGCCAGCGCGAAGCTCCACCACTCCCAGTTTCCGGCCACGCCGGCCTGGGCCACCCGCCCCGCCACGTAAAGCGGCGTGTCGACGTTGAACGTCGTGGCCGCCATCGAGGTCGCGGCAAGCCACCAGGGAATGGCCCGGCCCCCGACGAAGAACTCGGCCAGGTTCCTGGCCCCGCGCCGGGCCACAACCAGCCCGAGCGCGAGGGACCCCGCCAGGTAGAGCGCCACCACCAGCCAGTCGAGCCAACTCATCCCAGCCGGGAGGCCAGCCACCGCGCTCCCGCCTCCTGCATCAGCCGCTGGCGGTGCCAGGCGAGAACCACGGGCACATCCCCGGGGACCTGCGCGAGCAGACGAGGATGCGCGAAAAGAATGAGCAGGTCGGCGACCGGCATCGCTCGCTCCAGCGCGGCGATGCTGGCCGGGCCGAAGCCGGCCCGCCCCTTCGAGGCCCGCGGCTCCGCCATCGCCAGCACGATCCGGCTCCCGCCCGGACCGAGCGGCACTCCCCGGGCCCGGAGCGCCTCGGCCAGCCAGGTATTGGGCGAGGCGGGCCAGGCACCGCTCTGGTCGTCGTCCACGATGACTAGCTCGAGAGGCGCGCGCAGCTTCGGCACCGCGCCTCGCAACGGCGGCGCCGCCAGCAGCCAGTCGGCCACCGCGAGCGCCGACCCGGCCGGCGGGGGGCGTTCCGGTGGCGCATCACTCGCGACCGCGGCGAGCGCCCGGGCGTACCGGGCGAGTGACTCCTCCACCCGCCGCGCAACTGCGGAGTCACCGGCCGCCGCGCGGTCCAGCCCCGCAACCACGTCGGCGGGCTGCTCGGGATAGAGGAGCAGATCCACCCCGGCACGAAACGCATCGAGTGCGGCATCGGCGGGGCTCCGGCCGGTGCGGGCGCCACCCATGACCAGCGCGTCGGAGACGATGAGCCCCGCGAACCCCATTTCGCGCCGGAGAATTTCGAGAATCGCGGTCGAAAAAGTGGCCGCCACTCCGGACGGGTCGAGCGCAGGATAGGCGACGTGGGCGGTCATGACCGAGCTGACGCCGGCCAGCACCGCGGCGCGGAACGGCGCCAGATCGGTCTCCCTCAGGAGCGCCGATCCCGCGGTGACCGTCGGGAGGCCGTCGTGTGAATCGCTCCGCGTGCGACCGTGCCCGGGAAAGTGCTTGGCGCACGCGAGCGCCCCAGCCGCCTCGCAACCGACGATCCACGCCGCGGCCGCCGCGCCGACCTCCGCAGGGTCGGCGCCGAAGGCGCGGGTCTGCACGATTGGATTGTCCGGCTCGATGTCGAGGTCGACCACCGGCGCCAGGATCCAGTTGATACCCACCGACAGCGCCTCGACCGCGGTGAGTAGGCCCGCGCCGCGCAGTATCGCCGGCTCCCCCAGCGAGGCCAATGCGCGCGGCGGCGGCAGCTCGTCGAGGCCCGACACCTGCTGCCCGGGGCCCCGCTCCAGATCGGCGGCGATGAGGAGCGGGCGCCCGGCTTCGCGGCGAAGCCGGGCGGTGAGCTCCATGACGCCCTCGACGGTGCCGCCGAAGAGAATGAAGCCACCGGCGCCCATCCGCAGGGCCGATTTGATGATCGGAAGCTCGTGGGCAAAGCCGGTCTCCTCGCGCCAGCGAAGCGCGGGAAACACCAGGCGGCCAGTGCTCACGCGGGGGTGACGGTGCCGAGCACCCGGGGGCCGCGGGCGCCGGTGGCCGAGGGAAGATTGCCGGGCTGTCCGTGCACCGTCAGGTAGCCCAGCAGCGCGAAGGCGACGGCCTCCTTGGCGTCTCCGGAAAAGAAGAGATCGTCGAACCGGTGCAGCGGGTGCCCCGACCCGGCAAGCCGCTGACCGAGCCGCTCCCAGAGCACCGGGTGATGGCAGCCGCCCCCGGAGGCAACCACTTCCGTTCGGCCGGGCGTCCACCGCTCCACCGCATCGGCAATGCTCCGCACGGTCAGCTCCACCGCCGTCGCCACGCCGTCCGGCCCCGAGGCTCGCGCGGCGAGGTGACCGGCAAACGCGGAGCCGAAATGCTCCCTTCCCGTGCTCTTGGGCGGCGGCTGCGCGAAGTAGGGGTCGGCGAGCAGTTCGGCCAGGAGCGCCTCGTTGACCCGGCCCCGCGCCGCGAGGCGCCCGTCTCGATCGAACGGCAAGGCCGGATCAGCAAGCCTGGCCACCTGGTCGATCACCGCCACGCCCGGCCCGATGTCGAAGGCAAAGCTCCCCTGCTCCACCGCCCGCCGCGCGACGAAGGTGAGGTTGGCCATCCCACCGATATTGAGCAGGATCCGCGGGTGATCGTCGGCCCCGAAGAGGAGCACATCGGCCATCGGCACGAGGGGGGCGCCCTCTCCGCCGGCGGCAAGATCGCGACCGCGGAAGCCGGAGACCACCCGCACGCCGAACCGCTCCGCCAGCAGCGCCGGCTCGCCCAGTTGCAGCGTCACGACCGGCGGTTCGTGCCAGATGGTCTGCCCGTGAAAGGCAATCAGATCCAGGGCGCCGGCCGACACGTGTGCGCGGCTCAGCACCTCGTCCACCGCTTCTGCGGCCCAGCCGGCCAGATGGGCGTGGAGGTGCGCCAGGCGCCGGGCGCCGCCGGCCTGTCGCTCGATCGCTTGCTCCAGCTCGCGTCGCTCCTCCGGGTGGTAGGGCCGGTGCGCAAAGGCCACCAGCTCCGCCCGGGTGGGGCCGTGGAAGCGCACCAACGCCGCATCCATGCCGTCAAGCGAGGTGCCCGACATGAGGCCGACCGCGAGCGTAGAGCGCTCGGTCATGCTCCGGGAACCGGCGGCGGATCACCGAGGATGGGACGCAGGTGGTTGTCGTGGATCCTGAGCAGTTCCTCCGCCTGTTCGCGGGAGCAGCCCCGCCGCGCCATCACGATCGCGGTGCGGACACTCCCACCGGCCCGGTCGATGGCCTGACGCGCCGGGGCCCGCTCGATTCCGGCCACTTCCATCACGATGCGCTCCCCGCGATCGACCAGCTTCTGGTTCCAGGCCTGGAGATCCACCATCAAATTGCCGTAGGTCTTGCCCAGACGGATCAACGCGCCGGTGGTGAGGGTGTTGAGCACCAGCTTGGTGGCGGTGCCCGCCTTCATCCGGGTCGAGCCGGTCACCACCTCGGGGCCGGTGAGCACGGTGATCGTCACGTCGCAGGTGTGACGCAGCCCGGCCGGAGGCTCGGAGCAGGTCAGGAACACTGTCTTGGCGCCGAGGGCCTGCGCCCGGCCCAGCGCCGCCCGAACGAATGGCGTGAGACCGCTCGCGGCGATGCCGAGTACGGTGTCATTGGCACCCACGCGCCGGGAGTCCATCTCGGCGATGGCGAGGGTGGGATCGTCCTCGGCGCCTTCGACGGACTTGAGCAGGGCGGGATACCCACCGGCAATGATCCCGACCACGATCTCCGGCGCAGTGCCGAACGTGGGTGGGCACTCCGACGCGTCCAGCACGCCCAGCCGGCCGCTGGTGCCGGCGCCGACGTAGAGCAGCCGCCCGCCGGCGCGGAAAGAGCTCTCGATCAGCTCCATCGCCTGCGAAATCTCCACCCGGGCCGCCGCCACGGCGGCGGGCACGCTCGCATCTTCGGCTCCGATGAGATCGACGATCTCGAGGGGAGTCGCCACATCGATCCTGGCGGTGCGGGGGTTGCGGCGCTCGGTGAGCCGGAGCGAGGAGGGATCGCTCACACGAGGCGGGGTTGGCGGCTGTCGGAAGCCATGGGTTCGGGTAAATTACGCCGATCATGACTCTCCTCCAACAGCGGCTCGGTGCCGGACTCCTGGTGAGCGCGCTGCTCGCCCCCGCCCTGCGAGCCCAGACCGCCGCGGCCGGCGCCGACCCCGCCTGGACCTATGCCGGGAAGTCGCGCCTGGCCGAAGGAAGCCGCGCGATGGTGGTGTCCGGCAGTCCGATCGCGAGCGACGTTGGCCGCGAGATCCTGAAGCGCGGCGGCAACGCGGTGGACGCCGCCGTCGCCGTCGGTTTTGCGCTCGCGGTGGTGCATCCGGAGGCCGGAAACCTCGGCGGAGGCGGCTTCATGATCCTGCGCCGATCGGGCGGGGATTCCTACGCGCTCGATTTCCGGGAGACCGCTCCGGCGGCGGCGACCCGGACCATGTACGTCGGGCCGGACGGCAATCCCGCCGGTACCAGCGTGACCGGCCATCTTGCCGCGGGGACTCCCGGTTCGGTGGCGGGGATGTGGGAGGCGCAGCATCGATTCGGCCGCCTGCCGTGGCGGAGCCTGCTCGCGCCGGCAATCCGGCTCGCGCGGGAGGGATTCGTAATCGACGAGTACCGACACCAAAGCATCGTGAACGACACGGCCCGCCTGGTCCGGTTTGCCGCCACCGCGCGCCAGTTCCTGCCCGGCGGCGCACCGCCGGGCATCGGCAGCACCTTCCGCCAGCCGGATCTGGCCCGCACCCTCGAGGCGATCCGCGACCACGGGCCAGGCGGATTCTACCGCGGCTGGGTGGCCGACTCGCTGGTCGCGGAAATGCGGCGCGGTGGCGGGATCATCACCCGGGCGGACTTGCGCGGCTATCGGCCGATCTGGCGGCAGCCGCTCCGGTTCACCTACCGGGGCTATGCGATAATCTCGATGCCGCCGGTCTCCTCCGGCGGCGTGACGCTCGGGTTGATCCTGCACGTCCTCGAGGGCTACCAGTCGCTCCCGCCGTTCGGCTCGGCGGCGCTGCTGCATCTCGAAGCGGAGACGATGCGGCGCGCCTACATCGAGCGGAATCGCTGGTTGGGCGATCCGGCCTTCGTGACCAACCCGGTCCAACGACTGCTGAGCCGGGAATACGCCGCCGAGCTCCGCCGTCACATCGACCTGCATCACGCCACGGCGACTCCGACGGCGGTCACCGAGCTGCACGAGGGCGGGTCCACGACGCACTACTCGGTGGTGGACGCGGCGGGCAACGCGGTGAGCATTACCACCACGATCAATGCGCTCTACGGGAACGCGGTGACCGTCTCGGGCGGGGGGTTCCTGCTGAACGACGAGATGGACGACTTCGCGACCGTCCCCGGGCGCGGGAACCAGTGGGGCGCGGTCCAGGGCGGTGCCAACATGATCGTGCCCGGCAAGCGGCCGCTCTCCTCGATGACGCCGACGGTGGTGCTCGATCCCAAGAGGAAGCTCTACATGGTGCTGGGAACGCCGGGCGGCACGACGATCATCACCCAGATCTACCACGTGCTCTCCAACGTCATCGATCATGACATGACGCTCGCCGATGCGATCGCCGCACCCCGCATGCACCACCAGGCCCTCCCCGACACGGTGCGCCTGGAAAAGGAGCCCAGCTTCCTGGCAACGACGGTGGCCGAGCTGAAACGGCTCGGCCACGCGGTCCGGTTCGTGACGTACATGGGAGACGTCGAGGCGATCGTCCGGACCTCGACGGGCTGGCAGGGCGTTTCTGACCCCCGCCGGGGCGGCGCCGGCGCCGGCTACTAGGACCCGGCGCCGAAGGCCGACCGAAGCGCGAGCTTGATGCGCGCACCGACCGGAATCACCACGTCGCGATCGGCGGATTCGACCGCCACTGCCGCACCCGCAGCGGCCCCGGCGACGGCCCCGGCAGCCGCGCCGGTGCCACCGCCGATGATCTTGCCCACGATCGCTCCCGCGGCGGCGCCCACCCCGACCTTCGCCGCCTCCTTGCCGGTGACGCCGCGACCCTTGAGGGTGTGCTCCACCGAGGTGACGGTGGC
>JBGPVQ010000141.1:0-6910 GCA_041491785.1 Gemmatimonadota bacterium
CACCCGGTGCCTCGCAAGGGTCCGGATCAGCGCTTCCGGATCGAGCGGTGCACCGCCGTCACCCACGGCGGGCCGCAACGAGGAAACGATCGATGTTCGCGACCTCCCGAAGCCGCTGCTCCGGGGTGAGGCCAAGAATTCTCGGCACGTCGTCCAGCTCCTGCGGGTCGAGCAGCAGCTTGGGCTGGAGCGACACGCGGAGCTCGAAGCCGGCGGCATCTATCAGCCGCTGCAGTGTTTCGGTGGTGGGGCTGGTGGCTCCGAGCTCGATGCGAGCCACTACCGATTGGGCGGTTCCGGCCCGCCGGGCGAGCGCGCGCTGGCTTAAGCCCGCGCGCGCTCTCGCGTCTAACAAGACATTATTTGACAATAGCTTAGCGAGCATGCCACAATGATAGCTAAAAAGCTATCAAGGCGCAAGGCGGGGGCTCACGTGGGCGCCATATCGGCGAGTGGGTCGGTCACTTCCCTCGGGCGAGCAGCTTCGTCAAATCCGCCGTCGCGATCCGCCGCCGTTGCGCCGAGCGGGCGAACACGATCGTTTTGCCGTCGGGGCCGGCCCACCAGTACCCATTTTCGTTCTCCGGCGTCTTGGTCAGCCGGCGGGTCGGGCCGTCCTTGAGCGTGTAAAGCCCGAGGTCCTGGTTGGGGCTCCCGATGGTGTACAGCATCTGGGTGCCGTCGCGAGAGACGTCCCCGGCTTGCTCATTCTTCCCGAGGATCGGATGCCCTTGCCCGGTTCGGGTCGAAATCATGAAGCTTCCCTGCCCTCCCCCGGGCAGCTCTGCCAGTATCTCCATCGAATCGGCCTTCGGCGTTATGCCGAAGCTCGAGGCACCCAGGAAATTGCTCTTGTCCCACAGCGTCTGGAGCTTCCCGTCGGGAAGCGCCCTGCTGAGGACGAGTTGGCCTGCCCGCTTTCCGAACGTCGTCACGAATACATCGGGACTGGTTCGCATCGCCATCGCGTAATTCACTGTCCCGAGAGTCGTGACCCGAATCGGTGCGCCGCCGGCAACCGGGACTTTCCAAAGATCATTGAAAGGCGAGGCCTCGTGGCTCGAAACGAAATAGATGAAGGCTCCATCCGATGCCCACTGGGCATTGGATTCATCGGTGCTCCAACTGGTGAGCTGGCGTGGTTCTCCCCCGGCCGCGCCCACGACCCAGACATCCTGGTTGCCGGACCGATTCGAGACGAAGAGGATGGATTTTCCATCGGGCGACCAGGTGGGCTGGTAGTTGTCTGCCGTGCCCGAGACCAGCGTCCTCGGCGCACCTCCCGCCACCGGAACCACCTGCAGATCACTCACCCCACCGCCGCGAAGCACCTGGTAGACCACCTCGGTTCCGTCGGGGGAAACGTCCTGGTTTCCTACCCGGATCGAGTCCGGGGTGATCCGCCTCTCCTTCCCATCCGCGACCGTCATCGCATAGAGGCCGCTGGCGTCGACGCCGGTATGAAAAGCGAGCTTCTTACTCTTCCCGATCCACTGCACGTTTCCTTCCTCAGCGGCATCGTCGGTCACCCGGATTTCCGTCCCGCCGGCGGAGGGGACCACCCAGACGTCGGTCTGCCGGCCCCGCGTAGAAATGAACGCCACCCATTTTCCGTCGGCCGACCAGACCGGGGAGTTGTCGTCCCGCACGTCGCGGGTGAGCTGCCGGGATTTGCCACCGTTTACCGGGAGCACCCAGATGTCCCCGGTACCGGTGCGCCGGGACGTGTAGAGCAGCTCGGATCCATCGGGCGACCACGGCGTCAGATCCCCGCCCAACTGTTCCTGCCCTTCGGTGGTGAGTTGCTTGGGGTTGGCTCCAGTGCTGTCCGCCAGCCAGATCGTGTTCGATCCGCGGTCGATGATCTGGATGGCGAGCCAGGCCCCGTCCGGCGACCAAAGCCCGACTGCCGGCCGGGTCTCGGCCAGGAGGGGCGAGGAGTGTCCCGAGGCGAGGTCGACCACCGAGCTGCGGAAGGTGCCGCCCTCCGCTGTGGCGATGTATGCCAGCCGGTCGCCCTTGGGATGCCATTGAATGGGGATTTCGAGCCCCGGCGCGTCGGTGAGGCCGCGCACCTCCCCGCCGTCGGCGGGAACGACCGCGACATCGGCAAGACTCGCTGCGCCCGATATGAAGGCCAGGAGCCGGCCGTCCGGGGACCAGAGAGGTGGGTTATTGAAAAAATTGGCCGATCCTGCCGACGCCTTGCGCGATTCGCTCAGGTCGGCTTTGGCCACCATCAAGTCCCATCCATCAGTCCCGGCTGCCCAGTAGGCCACCCGGCTTCCGTCCGGGGAGAATCGACTCGCCTGGTGATTGGCGTTTTCCGGAGAGAGGAGGGTGACCACCGGCAGCGCGGACTCCGTCTTGCCGCAGGCCGCGAGCACCACCAGGGCGCCCAAAACACCGAACTGAATCCGACTCATTTGCCGGCTCCTCCAAGGACTTTGGCCACCGCCTGCGCGGTGAGGGTCACAATTTCGCTTTGCGCTGCCAGTACGTTCTTGACATCCCGCTCGTAGGTCTCCGACCAGAGGCTCCGGGTGGTGGCCGGGTCGGAGAACTGCATGTTGATTCGCATCACGTCCCCGGAGCGGAAGACCGTGGCCTCCAACACTGCGTCGAGGTCCAGCTCCTTCGCGATCTCACGGGTCGGCTTCGGGGTCTTCTTATACACCATCATGGAGGAACGCGAGGCCACCCCCACCGTGCCAAGCTTGTTGAGGGCATTGGTCAGCGCATCCTGCATGGCATCCACGAAGAGAGCGTCCTTCCCGGAGATATCCTCGATCGGCATGACGGCAATCTTCCGAATGCCTCCGCCGCCCCGGCCGCGCAGCAGCAGGGCGCCGGCCCCTCCCCCGATTACGACCACCGCGACAATGAGCCCGAGGATCAACCAGCGCCGGCTGGTGCTGGGCTCGGGCGTGGCTTTGGTCGCCTGGTACGGCCGCGTGGTGGTCGGAGTAACTCCTCCGCTCGGCGTGGTCGCCACCAGCTCGAGCTGGACCAGCAGCTCGTCGGCGCTCTGCCAGCGGTCGGCGGGATTCTTGGCCAGGCACTTGAGCAGCGCCTCCGCCAGCAGGGGCGGGATGTTGGGGCGCCATTCCCGAACGTCCTTCGGCTGCTCCAGGACGTGCGCGGAGAGTATGCCTTGGGCGGTCGTGGCCTCGAACACTGGATGGCCGGTCAGCATCTCGTACCCCATCACACCCAGGGCGTAGAGATCGACCCGGTGGTCAACGTTGGTCTCCGCCATCGCCTGCTCCGGAGCCATGTATTGCGGGGTGCCCACCGCGATCCCGACCGTGGTGAGCTTGTCGCCCGCCGAGGCGCTCACCGCCTTGGCCACGCCGAAGTCGGTGACCGCAGCGTGCCGGCCGGAGAGCATCACGTTATCCGGCTTGATGTCCCGGTGGACGATTCCCCTCGCGTGGGCGTACGCCAGGGCCTCGGTGATCTCCTGGAGCAGTCGCACCGCCTCGTGGATCGGCAGTTGCCCCACCCGGGCCAGCCGGGTCCGGAGCGATTCCCCCTCGATGAAGGGCATCACGTAGTACAGGAAGCCCCCGGTTTCTCCCGAATCGTAGAGCGGGACGACGTGGGGGTGCTGCATCTGTGCGATGATATGGATTTCGCGGGGAAACCGGTCGGTCCCCATCGCGGAGGTGAGCTCCGGCCGCAGCACCTTGAGCGCGACCTTGCGGTCGTGCTTCAGGTCCTGGGCCAGGTACACGGTGGCCATGCCACCCATGCCGATTTCGCGCTCGATGCGGTAGTTGCCGCCGAGGGCGCTCGTCAGCCGTTCGATCTGGTCAGTCATGAGCCCGGAAGGTACCGCCGGACGTGCTTGCGGGCGACTTCCAAGACCTGTTCATACGGTGCTCCCGGACCCTTCCCCGCCGGCCTATTCAGGCAGCACCAGCACCGGCTGACCCGCCGCCTTCCGCTTCGCGTTGAATGCCGCAAACCCGGTCGTCTTGAGCGCGGTCCATTTCCCCATCACCTCGGTGGACTGCGCCCACGCCCGATCGCACGCCGCCACCTGGCCGGCGGTGGGGGTCACGTCGGCCCCCTGTATCGCCATCGCCGCAGCCATCATCGCGTTGCTGACGGAATAAAGCGTGGGGGGACCGGCCGCCGGCCCCCGTCCGAAGAAGCGGGCGCGCCCTCCGCGCGGAGGCGCCGGCGCGAGCGAATCCACCTGTGCCTTGAAGGCGTCGAGATCGCTCCCGGAGAGCTTCGCCATCGCCGCGACCAGCCCGCGCGCCTGAGTGAAGTCGGCTCGGGCCGCAACCGCCCCGTCGTACATCGTGCGGGAAAGGGTGGCCAGCTGGGTCAGCCCCGCCGCCGGCGTCTTCACCCGCGGATCCAGCTTGAGCTTGAGCGGCTGCGTGACGGTCTTGCCGTTCATCGTCAGGCGTACCGTGTAAGCTCCCGGTGGCGCCCACGGGGCATTCACCTGCGGATAGGTGCGGTGCGGAACCGCGCCGGTTGCCCCCGCATCCCCGTTGTCCTCGATGTCCTCGATTTCGAACGGTTCGAAATGCATGTCCCACCAGACCCGGTGCATCCCCGCCTCGGTCCGGATCTTCATTTCGGGAGCCGGCCAGTACAGCGGGAGTCCGCAGTACGTCGCGGCCGGCCGTTTCCGGCAGACCTGGTCGTACGCCGCCATGTCGACTCCGGGCTCGGGGTTGAGCACCGGATCGGCACTGGAGTAGGACCGCACTACCTTCCCGCCTCCATCGAGAATGTCGAGCGTCACCGGGCCCGAGGCCGCGGTCGGGAGATAGTAGTCGAGAATCGCGCCCGGCAGCGGATTTTCCCCCGCCGGAAGCTCCGGCGGCCACGGCGTCGGGTCGTTGGTGCCGAACCTAACCCGCACCGCGGTGGCCGGCGTCACCAGATACGGTGTACCCGACGCCTGCGCCGCCTGGACCGCGGCTTGCTGCCGGAGTGGGGTCACGTCGTCCAGGATCCAGAAGCCGCGCCCGTGGGTTCCCGCAACGAGATCGGCGCAGAGGCAGGTGCTGTCGTCCTTCACCTGGAGGTCGCGCACCGAAATCGCCGGCATATTGAGCCGGAGCGACTGCCAGTGATCGCCGTCGTCGAACGAGACCCAGACCTGGGTGTCGGTCGACGCGTAAAGGAGCCCCTTCTGCCGGGGATCTTCGCGGATCGAGTTGGACACCGCGCCCGCCGCGATCCCGGTGTTGACCTCGCTCCAGGTCTTGCCACCGTCGTGGGTCCGCCAGAAGTGCGGGCTTATGTCGTCAATACGCATCGTGTTCGCCGCGGCGTACGCGGTGAGCACATCGAAGTGCCCGGCTTCGATGTTGAAGATCCGGGTCCACGGCTTGATCGTGGGCGGGGTGACGTTGCTCCACTTCAACCCACCGTCCGTTGTCACCTGGATGTTGCCGTCATCGGTCCCCGCCCAGATGATGTTGAGACTCCGGGGTGACGGCGAGAGTGCGGTGATTGCGCCCAGCGGTGATGGGGTCACCGTGCTCGCATACTTCCCCGCGCTCGTCGGCGCTACCCAGGTCTGGCGGGCGAGGTCGGGACTGATTCGGGTCCAGCTCCGCGCGTGATCGATCGACTTCCACACCACGTTCGAGGTGTAGAAGAGCACGTTCGGATCGACCGGCGACCAGCCGATGGGCATCGTCCGCACGTTACGCCCGAAGCCGGAAGCGCGCGCGGTGGCGTCGGGACCCACCTGGGTGGTCTGCCCGGTCCTCCGGTTGTAGAGCGACACGTTGGTGCGCGCGCTGCCGAAGACCAGGTCGGGATCCTTCGGATCGGGTGCCGCAACGCCGTACTCCTGGATGTTGACCGGATGCCAGTCGTGGAAGGTGATCTGGCCGTCCATGGAGCGGCTGTCCACGCAAGCCGATCCTGAATCCTGCTGGCCGCCGCAGACGCGATAGGGAAAGTTGTCATCGGTGGAGACGTGATACATCGCCGCGGTGGGCTGGGTGTACCAGTTGCTCCACGAGAGACCGCGATTCGCGGAGACTACGCCCCCCTGATCCGACACCGCAAGAAGGATGTTCGAGTGCTCGGGGTTGATCCAGACCTTCTGGTAATCGTCACCGCCGGGAGCGCCCCGAACCGCCGACCAGGTGAGGCCGCCGTCCTCCGTGCGCCACATCACCGTGGACGCGCTGTACACGACGTTCGGATCCTTTGGGTCCACCGCGATCGTGGGAAGGTCTCCGCCACCGATGCGGACCAGCGGGCGGGGGTCCGGGGCCGCCGCCGTAGCGCCGGACTCGGCATTCGGCCCGCGCACCGCGAGAAACCAGTGCCCGCCGCCGTCGGTGGACTTGTAGAAGCCCACCGGACCCGAGCCCCCCGTCGCGCTCGCCGGCGCCACCATGGCGTAGAGGATCTGCGAATTGCTCGGCGCAATGGCGATATTCGCCTGCAGCACCGACGGCAGCCCTTCGGTCAGCTGTTTCCAGCTGGTCCCGCCATCGGTCGACTTGAAGATCCCGTTCCCCCCACCACCAAATCCGCCGCCCTCCCAGAACGCCTGTTGCTGCTGCCAGAGAGTGGCATAAACGACGTCGGGATTCGACGGATCGATGCGGACGTCGTTGCCGCTGGTGTACTCATCCTTATAGAGCACCTTCTCGAAGCTCTGCCCCCCGTCGGTTGAGCGAAAGATGCCCCGCTCAGTGTTGGGTCCGTACGGATGGCCCAGCGCTGCCAGGAAGAGCCGGTTCGGATTCGACGGGTCGACCTCGATCATCGCGATCATCTGGCTCTCGCGGAGACCGAGGTGCATCCAGGTCTTGCCGGTGTCAGTCGACTTGTAGACTCCGTCGCCGGTGGCCAGATCGGGCCGGATGATCCCGGCCCCGGTTCCGACGTAGATGACGCTCGGGTCGGAGGGCGC
>JBGPVQ010000142.1:0-6853 GCA_041491785.1 Gemmatimonadota bacterium
CACAAGACCTTCTGCATCCCGCACGGCGGTGGCGGTCCCGGCATGGGGCCGATCGGGGTCGCCCCGCACCTCGCCCCCTATCTGCCGGGGCATCCCCTGGCCAACAGTCCGGCCACCGCCAGCGGCACGGTTTCCTCCGGCCCGTGGGGAAGCCCCTCCATCCTCCCGATTTCCTGGGCCTACATCGCGATGATGGGACCCGACGGCCTCACCGACGCCACCAGGTACGCGATCCTCAACGCCAACTACGTCGCCAAGCGGCTCGAGGGACAGTACCAGACGCTCTACTCCGGCAATCGCGGGCTCATCGCCCACGAATGCGTCCTCGATTGCCGCCCCTTCAAGACCTCCGCCGCGGTGGAGGTGGAGGATGTGGCCAAGCGGTTGATCGACTACGGCTTTCATCCGCCGACCGTTTCCTTCCCGGTCGCTGGCACACTCATGGTGGAGCCGACCGAGAGCGAGTCCAAAGAGGAGCTCGATCGATTCTGCGACGCCATGATCGCGATTCGGGGGGAGATCCGCGAAATCGAGCAGGGCACGGCGGCCCGGGACGACAACCTGCTCCACCACGCGCCGCATACGCTGCAGCAAGTGGCGGCGGACAGTTGGCCCCATCCCTACTCGCGGGAGCGCGCCGGTTTTCCATCCGCCCAGACTCGCGACCACAAGGTGTGGCCGACGGTGAGCCGGATTGATGGCGCCTACGGCGACCGTCACCTCGTCTGCGTCTGCCCGCCGATCGAGGAGTACGCCGGGCAGCGGTGATGCGCTGGACCCTCCTGGTCGATTCGCCCCGCCCCGGCTGGGAAAACATGGCGCTCGACTCCGCCCTCCTCGATGCGGCGGCCGCGGAAGGTGAGGTGTTCTTGCGGCTCTACCGATGGGCGCCGCACTGTCTCTCTTTCGGCCGCCATGAGCCGGCACTCCAGCGGTACGACACTGAGCGGATTCGCGCGCTGGGGCTCGACTGCGTGCGGCGGCCGACCGGCGGCCGCGCGGTGTGGCACGCGCGGGAACTCACCTACGCGGTGGCGGCCCCTCTCGCGCAGTTTGGCGGTTTGCAACCGGCCTATGCGGCCATTCACGACGTCCTGGCCGCCGCGCTCGGGTCCCTGGGGGCCCGAGCACTCCTCGCCCCTCCCTCCTCACCTCCCCAGCACCCGGCCGCCGGCCCGTGCTTCGCGGCTTCGGTGGGCGGGGAGGTCCTGATCGAGGGCAAGAAAGTCGTGGGCAGCGCCCAACTCCGGCGGGACCAGTCGTTCCTCCAGCACGGATCGCTCCTGCTCGAGGACGACCAGGCGCTGGTCCGCTCCCTGGCCCGGATGTCCGACAGCGCGGCTGCGGACGCCCCGCTCTCCCGCCTGCTCGGGCGCCCGGTGGGATTCGATGAGGCGGCGACCGCCCTGATCGCGGCGGCGGCGGTGGCCTGGGGAAAGCCGGAACGGCCTCGGGAGCCTCCACCCGCGATCCTCGCCGCCGCCGCGCGACACGCCGAGGGGTTCCGCTCCCCCCACTGGACCTGGCAGCGCTAGCGGCGCGGTTATTATCCGGGAGCCATTCCCGACAACATCTCGCGCCCGGGAGGTGCTGGTGGTTCCCCAACGCCTGCTCGTCGCCGCCCTGTTGCTCCTGCTGCCCGCTGGGGCAACGACCCGGCAGCGCGCACCTGATCACGGATCGATCGTGATCATCCTGGGGGCGGAACCTTCCACTCCGATCCCGACCCTCCTGGGGTCTTCCGCCAACAACGCCGTCTCGGAGCTCCTCTTCCTCCGCCTGGCCCGGCCCGGGCGGGGCCGCGGCACGACGGACGAAAAGAGCTTCGAACCCCAGTTGGCCCGGAGCTGGACCCGCCGGGACTCCCTCACCCTGGTCTTCGAGCTCGACCCCCGGGCCCGGTGGCATGACGGGGTGCCGGTGACCGCCCGGGACGTGATCTTCAGCTTCCAGCGCATGCGCGACACCCTGGTGGATCCGCAACGCGCTCTGCTGCTCCGCTATCTCACCACGGTGACCGCCGAGAACGACCATCGGGTGGTGATGCGATTCCGCCGCGCCTATCCCGAACAGCTCTACGACGCCACCTTCCAGGTGCAGCTGCTCCCCGCGCACCTGGTCGACACCATCCCGCCCGCCCGCTTTGCCGGGTCCGCCTTCGTGCAGCATCCCATCGGCGACGGGCCTTACCGTTGGGTCCGGCGCGAGCCGGGCCGGCAGCTCGAGCTGGCCGCCGATCCGGGATTCTTCCTCGGCGCTCCCAAACTCGATCGGGTGGTGTTCCTCGTGGTGAGAGACCCGGAGGCCGCGCTCAACCTCCTGCTCGACGGCACCGCCGATGTGTATGAGGGGCTGGCCCCGGTATCGGGCCCGGTGCGGCTGGCCGCGAATCCCGCCATCCGGCTGCTCGCCGCCCCGTCGTTCGGCGTCGCCTATGTGCTGTTCAACCAGCGCGCCTACGGCGATCGGAATCGTCCGCACTCGGTTCTCGCGGATCCCGAAGTACGTCGCGCCCTGGCGATGGCGATAGATCGGGAGACCCTGCTCCGGAGCGCCTATGGAGTCTTCGGACGCCCCGCCGAGGCGCCGGTGGCGCAACCCCATTGGACCCGCGGCATGGTGCCGAAGGGCCCACCGTACGACCCGGTCGGCGCCCGAGCACTGCTGGCCCGGCGCGGTTGGATCGATCGCGACGGCGACGGGGTGCTCGACAAGGACGGCGCCCCGCTCGCGCTGCGCCTGAATGTCCCGACCAGCAGCGCACCGCGCGTGACCTTGGCGCCGCAGATTCAGGAGCAGTTCCGCCAAATCGGGGTTCGCGTCGAGATCGTGCGGCTGGATTTTCCGGTCTGGCAGGAGCGAAGAACCAAGGGGGAATTCGACCTCGACCTCGCCGCCGCGACGATGGACCCCAGCCCTTCGGGAATCGTCCAGAGCTGGACCTGCGCCGGCCGGAGTGGCAGCAATTTCGCCCAGTACTGCGATCCGGCCGTCGATTCGCTGCTCGATCGGGCGATTTTTTCCAGCCGCGGCGGGGAGGCGGAATGGCGGACCGCCTACGCGGCGCTGCAGCGCGACGTCCCCGCCATCTTCATTGCCTCGCCGGCAGTCCCGTTCGCGGTCCACAGTCGCTTTCGCAACGTGACGTTGCGGCCGGAATCGCTCTACGCCGACCTCTGGCAATGGTCGGTGGATCCAGGCCGCCGGATCGCGCGCGACCGGTGAGTCACTGGCTGGTCCGCCGCGCCCTGCAGGCCGCGGCCACCTTCACGCTCGCGATTCTCCTCCTCTTCGTCCTGATGCGCGTGGCCCCGGGCGACCCGCTCGCCCGGCTCACCGGTGATCGCGCCGTGTCCGAGCAGGAAGTCGCCCGGCTCCGGGCCCGCTACGGACTCGACCAGCCGATCCTCGCGCAGCTACGCTCGTTTCTGGGCGGCGTCGCTCGCGGCGACCTGGGCGTTTCGATCGAGCATTACCCGGAGCGGGTCACCGCGCTGCTGGCCAGCCGGCTCCCCGCCACGCTGCTGCTCGGCGGAGCGGTCCTGCTCCTCAACTTCACTCTCGGAGTGTGGCTGGGCGTCCGGCAGGCGGTCCGGCGGGGATCCCGCTTCGACCGGTGGATGACCCGGCTCGCCCTCGCCGGCTACGCTACCCCCAGCTTCTGGCTCGGCCTGGTGCTGGTGGCGTTCGTGAGCCTCAAGTGGCACCTCCTGCCGGCGGCGCAGATGACCGATCCGCTCCTGCCGGCCGACGCCGCCGCGCCGGCCCGGGCGGTGGACGTTGTGCGCCATCTGATTCTCCCGGTGCTGACGCTCTCGCTCACCAGCATCGCGATCACCATGCGGCACCAGCGCGCGGCGCTGCTCGCCACCTTCCGGCTCGATTACGTCACCGCCGCCCGGGCGCGAGGATTGAGTGAGCGGCAGGTACTCTGGGGCCACGCCTGGCGCACCACGCTGGTGCCGATGCTGACCCTATTGGGACTCTGGCTGCCGATTCTGGTGTCCGGATCGGTGTTCGTCGAGTCGGTGTTCAATTGGCCCGGCTTGGGCTCCCTCGCCGCGGAGGCTATCGGCGCGCGGGACTATCCCCTGCTGCTCGGCACCGCGATGCTCGGAGCCGGCGCGGTGGTGGTGGCCGGACTTCTCGCCGACATCGGCTACGCCCTCGTGGATCCCCGGGTGCGCCCCTCGTGATCGGCTCCTTCGCGGACCTCCTGGCGCGCGCCTGGAAGCATCCCTCGGGGCGCTGGGGCGTGATCGCGCTTGCGGCCCTCGCGCTCGCGGCGATCCTCACGCCCGCCCTCCTCCCCGATCCCGGGGCGATGCCCGATGTGGTTGCGGGGCCCACGGCGCCCTCGGTGACGCATCCCTTCGGCACCGACCAGCTCAACCGCGACATCCTGGCGCGCGTCGTCAACGGGGCCCGGGTTTCCCTGTCGGTGGCGGGGCTCGCGGTGCTGCTGTCACTTACCCTGGGCACCTGCGTGGGGCTGCTGGCGGGGTACTGCGGCGGCTGGGTGGATGCGGTCCTCATGCGGATCGTCGACGCCGCCCTGGCCATTCCGCGGCTCTTCGTGATGCTCCTCCTCCTCCTGGTCTGGGAGCGGATTCCCCTCCCCGCGCTGATCCTCATCCTGGGCACGACCGGGTGGTTCGCAACCAGCCGGCTGGTGCGCGGCGAGGTCCTCCGGCTCCGCCACGAGCCCTTCGTGGTGGCCTCGGAAGGCCTGGGTGCGCGCGCCGCGCGGACTATCTTCCGCCACCTGCTTCCCAACGCCGCCGGACCGGTCCTGGTGGCGGCAACCCTCGGCGTGGGCGACGTAATCTTGCTCGAAGCCGGCCTCTCGTTCCTCGGCCTGGGAATCCAGCCGCCCACACCCTCTTGGGGCGGGATGGTGTTCGACGCCCGCCCCCTGATCGTGAGCGCGCCCTGGACCGCGCTCTTCCCCGGCGCGGCCATCGTGGTCACGGTCCTGGCCGTAAACCTGGTGGGCGATGCCCTGCAGGCCGCCCTCGATCCCCGCAGCGCATGAGCGATCTCCTCGAGCTCCGGAATCTCACCGTCGAATTCCCCGTGGGCCGGGGACGGGGGCCCGCCCTGCCGGTGGTCGACGTGAGCCTCAGCATCGCCCGCGGCGAAACGCTCGCGCTGGTCGGCGAATCGGGAAGCGGCAAGAGCCTCACCGCGCTGGCGATCCTCCGACTCATTCCGCCGCCGGGGCGGATCCATGAGCGCACCCGCATCCTCCTCGAGGGAATCGATATCCTCTCGCTCGAGGGCGAGGCGCTCCGCGCCGTCCGCGGCCGCCGGATCGGAATCGTCTTCCAGGACGCCATGACCAGCCTCAACCCGGTCCTCACCGTGGGGGAGCAGATCCGCGAGGCCGTCACCGCCCACCGGCGCATGCCGCGCGCCGAATCGCGCGCGCGCGCGGTGGCGCTTTTGGCGGAGACCGGCGTTCCGGACCCGGCGGTGCGCTACGGTTCCTATCCCCACGAGCTCTCCGGCGGCCTGCGCCAACGGGTGCTGATCGCCATCGCGCTCGCCGGAGAGCCCGACCTCCTCATTGCCGATGAGCCGACCACCGCGCTGGACGTCACGGTGCAGGCGCAGATACTGGAGCTCCTCGACCGGCTCCGAATCGCCCGCGGGATGGCCGTGCTGCTGATCACCCACGACCTCGGCATCGTCGCCGGCCGGGCCGATCGCGTCGCGGTCATGTATGCCGGTCAGATCGTGGAGGAGGCGGCCACCGCGCGGCTGTTCCGCTCGCCGGCGCACCCCTACACTCGGGCGCTCTTCCGCGCCATTCCCCGGCTGGACGCCGCGGTGGAGCGGCTGCAGTCGATTTCGGGCAGCGTCCCGCTCCCCGATGAGTGGACCCCCGGCTGCCGCTTCCAACCTCGCTGTCCCGAAGCCCTGGCGCGCTGTGCCACCGAGGCGCCGCCGCCCATCCCGCTCGCGCCCGGGGAGTGGACCCGCTGCTGGCTGGCGGAAAAGGGGGCGCGATGACCGCTCCGCCCCCGCTGCTCCAGGTTCGCGACCTGGTCACCCGCTACCAGACCGGCGGAATGCTGCGCGGACCCCGCCGAGTGGTCCACGCGGTGAACGGGGTGAGCTTCGACATCGCCGCCGGCGAAACCCTGGGCCTGGTAGGCGAATCGGGCTCGGGAAAATCCACCGTCGGCCGGACCATTCTCCGCCTCACTCCGGCGTCCGCCGGGAGCGTCCGTTTCGACGGCGTGGACGTGTTGACGCTCCCGCCTGGACCGCTCCGCGCCATGCGTCGGCGAATGCAGATCGTCTTTCAGGATCCCTATAGTTCGCTCAATCCCCGGATGCGAGCGGGTGTTGCCGTAGCCGAGGGGCTGGAGATCCACCGGCTCCTGCCGGCGCGCGAGATTCCCGGGCGGGTGGCACGGCTGTTTGAAGAAGTGGGCCTCGACCCCTCCTACCGGTCGCGGTTTCCCCATCAGCTGAGCGGCGGCCAGCGCCAGCGGATCGGGATTGCCCGGGCCCTCGCGGTGGATCCCGCGCTCCTGATCTGCGACGAGCCGGTGTCGGCACTCGACGTTTCGGTGCAGGCCCAGGTCTTGAACCTGCTCGCCGATCTGCAGCGCCGCCGGGGCCTTGCTTTTCTCTTCATTGCGCACGATCTGGCGGTGGTGCGCCAGCTGGCGCACCGGGTCGCCGTGATGTACTTCGGCCGGATCGTCGAGCTCGCCTTCACCGAGGACGCGATCCTGCGGCCCCTGCATCCGTACACTCAGGCCTTGCTCTCCGCGGTGCCGGAGCCCGACCCGGGCCGCCAGCGGGCCCGCATCGTACTGGCCGGGGAACCGCCCAAGCC
>JBGPVQ010000143.1:0-6849 GCA_041491785.1 Gemmatimonadota bacterium
CGCCCTCATCGGCAGCATGGTGGTCGACCGGTTCATCGGGCGCGCCATGCTGGGGCTCTGAGCCGGCGGAGGAGGGTGCTTCTCAGGGGCTTTTCCGCCGGGAAGGTCCGTTCCCGGCGGGCCCCCGCGGTTCTCGAAGGCGTTCGGACACCACCCGGGTTGCGGTTGCCACCGCCGAGTCGATCGCAGGCTCGGCGACGTTGAGCGCGCGCAGATTCCAGCGCATCGCGTACTCCGCCAGGGCCATCGGCTCGATCTTGAGCTCCCCCCGAACCAGCCGCTCCAGCAGGCTCCGCCCCGCCCCGACCCAGGCCGCCGCGGCCAACTCGAGCTCCCCCTCCGGAATCCGGGGGAAGTTGGTCCGCAGAGCGTCGCGCACCCGGGCCCGATGGACCGCCACGATTCGCTCGAGGATTTCGGGGGGCGCGCCCTCGACGATGACCGCCCGGGTGAGGTCCCGGTCGAGCCCCAGCAGGCCGAGCGCATTGGCGTAGACGACAATAGCCAGGCGGGCCGGGTCCGGAGGGCACCGTGGCCGCCGCCGCGTCCACCTACTCCCAGAGGGGAGCCCGCGCCTCGCTCATCAGGGTCTCCAGCAGCGCTTCCTTGTTCTTGAGGTAGAAGTAGAGATTCCCGATGGAGGTCCCCGCCACATCGGCCACCTGCCGCCAGATCTTCACCCCCTTCTTCACCACCAAAGCGGCCGGCACCGGGACCGGGCTCGGGCTCTCGATCGTGCAGGCGATCGTGAAGCGCTCCCGGGGCTGTCTCGAGGTCGCCAGCCGGCCGGGCGCGGGAACCACTTTCGAGGTGATCCTGCCGGACGCCGACCACCGCCCCTTGACCGCGACGTCCCGGGTTCGTAACATGTAGAACAACTACCTATTGTATGTAGTTGTTCTACCCGACGGCCGCGGTGCGAGGACCCCCATGCCCCGATCCACCCCTCCCAAGAGCGAGCTCCTCAAGGGCACGCTCGACATGCTCATCCTCCGGACCCTCACCCTCCAGCCGATGCACGGCTACGCCATCGCGCTGCACATCGAGCGGCTCTCCGACCAGGTGCTGACGGTGGAGCAGGGGTCGCTCTACCCCGCGCTGGAGCGGCTCCAGAAGAAGGGCTGGGTCACCTCCCGCTGGGGTGACTCGCCGACCGGACGCCGGGCCCGCTACTACACCATCACCGCCGCGGGGCGCCGCCGCCTGGGCCAGGAAATCTCCAGCTTTGAGCGGGTGCTCCTGGCCATTCATGGCGTCATGCGGCGCGCCTAGCGGTGTCGTTCCTCCATGCCCTCCGGCACCGGCTCCGGGTGCTCTTCCGCCCGGGCCGGTATCAGCGCGAGCTCGATGAGGAGCGGCGCTTTCACCTTTCGCTCGACGCCATGCAGCAGGAGCACGCCGGCGCGGGGCGGCTTTCCCCCGCCGCCGCCGAGTTTGCCGCCCGGCGGCGCTTCGGCAACACCACGTATCTCAACGAGGAGACCCGGCGCATGAGCGGCCTCGGATTCTTCGACGTGCTGGGGCAGGACCTCCGGTTCGCCCTCAAGAGCTTCCTTCGCACTCCAGGCTTCACCACGGTGGCGGTCCTCACCCTCGCGATCGGGATCGGCGCCAACGCCGCAATCTTCAGTGCGGTCGACGCGCTGTTGCTGCGGCCGCTGCCGTTCCGGGAGCCCGAGCGGCTCATGAAAGTGAGTCTCACCGTGCCGGCCTCGGCCCGGCGGCCGGCGATCGACGACATGGTCTGGTCCTACCCCAAGTACGCGGTCTTCCGGGATCAACAGCGCAGCTTCGAGGACCTGGGGCTCTTCACCACCAACCAGGTGACGCTCACTGCCGGCGGGGAAGCGGAACGGGACAATGCGGAGCTCACCGCCGGCGGGTACTTCTCCAGCCTGGGCATCCGGCCGATTCTGGGGCGGACGTTCCTGCCCGAAGAAGATCTGCACCCCGGTGGGGCCCGGGTGGCGATGCTCAGCGACCTGCTCTGGAAGCGCCGATTCAATGCCGATCCGACGGTGGTCGGCCGCGCGGTAAGCATCGAGAACCAGCCCTACACGATCGTCGGGATCATGCCACCGGGCTTCGCCGGCCTGTCCGGGCGGGGCGACCTCTGGGTCCCGATCGCGTCGATCTGGCCGGAGGAGATGGCGGAAGGAGAGGCCTGGTCGCACAGCTTCACCCTCATCGCGCGGCTCAAGCCGGGTGTCGATCCGGTCCAGGCCACGGAGGCGGTCCGGCTGCTGGGAACCCGGGTGGACAGAGCCTATCAGGATCCGGTGGACACCGGTCCGGGGATGGGCGCCACGGCGCGTCTGCTGGACGCCACCCGGGTCGATCCAGTGGTACGGCGCTCGCTGCTGGTCCTCCTCGGCGCCGTCGGGCTGGTGCTGCTCATCGCCTGCGCCAATGTCGCCAATCTGTTCCTGGTCCGGGCGGCGGCGCGGCGGAGGGAGATCGCGGTGCGCCTCGCGGTGGGTGCCGGACGCCGCCGGCTGGTGCGCCAGCTCCTGACCGAGAGCCTGCTGCTTTCGGCGATCGGCGGGGTCGCGAGCCTTTTACTCGCGTGGTGGGGGGTGCACCTCCTGTCCGCGATCAATCCGTCGAACGCGCTCCGGGTGCAGCAGCTGGGCGGGCTGGGCGCGGTGAGCTTCGCGTCGATCCACCTCGACCTGGCGGCGTTCCGGTTCGCCGCGGCGCTCACCCTGGTGACCGGAGTCGTCTTCGGATTGATCCCGGCGCTCCAGGCCACCCACCCGTCGCTCTCCGCGGAGCTCAAGGAGGGGATGGCAGCATTGCCAGGAGGGAGTGCGAGGCGCGGCCTCACCAGCCGGAATGTCCTGGCCGTCACCGAGATCGCGCTGGCGCTGGTTCTCCTCGCCGGCTCCGGCCTCATGCTCAAGAGCCTGGCGAAGCTTCTCCGCATCGAGCCCGGCTTCGATGCCGAGCACGTGCTCACCCTGCGGCTCAACCCGCCGGCGGACTTCGGGCGGGATTCGCTGCCGGGGTTCTACGATCTGGCACTCCGGCGGCTGGGCGCCATTCCTGGGGTGACCGGGGTGGGCTTCTCCGATTGTCCGCCGCTCAATGGCGGCTGCAATGGTACCGGCATCATCTTCCGCGATCGCCCCCCGGCTCCGCTGGGCTCCGGCCCCGATGTCGGCGTCCACTGGGTCACGCCGGGGTGGTCCTCGGTTCTCCACGTGCCGCTGGTGCGCGGCCGCCTGTTTTCCGATGCCGACCGCCTGGGCGCCCGGAAGGTGGTGCTGCTGAGCGAGACGGCGGCCCGGAGGTTCTGGCCCGGCCAGGAGGCGGTCGGCCGGCCGGTGAGCATCGGGCAGGGGGGATTCTGGAAGGACACGGCCTATGTCGTGGGGGTGGTGGGAGACGTGCGCTACGGCACCCTCGATTCCATGCCCAAGCCGGACGCCTATCTATCGTACTATCAGTCACCGCGCGGGCGGATGATGGTGTTCCTGCGCACCTCGAGGGATCCGCTCGCCGTGGCCGGACCGGCTCGGCAGGCGCTCCACGAACTGGCCCCGCAGATCCCGATCTACGACATCCGCACCCTGAGGTCACGCACGGCCGACGCGATGTCCTACGCCCGCTTCAGCGCCGTCCTCCTGGCGCTCTTCGCCGCCGTCGCGCTGGCGCTCGCCACCCTGGGTACCTACGGCGTCATCTCGTTCGGTGTGGCGCAGCGCACCCGGGAGCTCGGCATTCGAGTGGCCCTCGGCGCCGAGCGCGGGGATGTGGTGCGGCTGGTGGTGGGGCAGGGAGTGAGAATCGCAGCGGTGGGCGCGGGATTCGGACTCGTTGCGGCGCTCCTGGCCACCCGCGTCATGGGCTCACTGCTCTACGACGTGACGCCGTCGGATCCGGTGACTTTCGGGGCAATCGTGGTGTTGCTCGGTGCCGCGGCGGTTCTGGCCAGCTGGATCCCCGCGCGCCGGGCGGCGCGCGTGGATCCGGTGGAGGCGCTGAAAACGGAATAGCGCCGAGCGCTAGGACTTGCCGAAGCTGATTGTGACGCCGACCATGATCGGGATGATGCTGGTGTCTTTCCCACCGAGGTAACGAGCCTCGACATAGAAGGACGCCTCCGGACCCACCACGAAGTTCAGGCCGGCTGCGCCGGTGACCCCGAGCTTGGTTTCGCTGGTGGCGTTGGCGGCGATGACCGGCTTATACCGGTGGGTCAGGAAGCCGGCACCGCCGGTGACGTAGGGCCGGACCTTCTTGCCCGGGCTGAACTGGTAACCGAGGGCGAGCATCCCGGCGGGAATCCTGGTCTTGTCGCCGGCGATGTCCGAGTGATTGTTGCTGCCGTAGTAGACCTCGGCGTCGACCCAGGCGCCCTTCTTACCGAGCTCCACCCCAAACCCGGCGGAAGCCACCCACCCTGTCTTGGCGTAGTCCTTAGTAACTGCCCATCGGAAACGTCACTCCGCCGCCCAAGAAGGCGAAGGGCTTTTGCGCCGCGGCCGGGGACGAAAGCGCCGCCTCCGCGAGTGCTCCGAGCATCATCGGAGTCGCGAACCGTCTCATGGATCCTCCAGGCGTGGGGGACGAAACCCTGGAGTCAGCCGATCCCTAGGGCTGCCTAAAGTGCGTACCGGACCGGTATTCGGTCAATAGGGAAAGTTTATGTTGGGTTTTCACATCCGGAAGACGTAACTCAACTTCCCGAAGAATCCATCGGTGGTCCGCCGGAGATTACTGAACCGAAACTGCTCCCGCTCCTCCAGCGTGGACCCGTACCCCAGGTACACCAGGGTGCCCGGCGTGGGCCGGTAGCTGAAGAGCCAGTCCATACGGAACTCGTTGCTGGTGCTGCCGGCATCCCGGACTCCCTCGACCAGGATCCGGCGGCCCGAGCGATCTTCGAGCGGCGCCCGGGACCGGGCCGAGTACTGCCCGACGAACCGGAGGAAGAGCGAGCGATTGATCTGGTACTCCAGCTTGAGACGAGGGATCGTTTCCTTGGAGAACTGCGAGCCGTCTCGGGTCCGGTCGAGGGTGAGGTGGCTCATCTGCAGCGTGGCTCTGAGGGCCGGAGTGGGGCGGAGGTCCACCGAGCCGTCGACCCTGACACTCCGGCCCGGCGCCGCCTCGCGGAAAATCGGCGTTTCGGCGAACGCGACGCTGGCCGTGGCGGTGAACCGCCGGTAGGTGGGGGTGGTGACCCGAAGCGAGCCGCTCCACTGATTTCGTTCCGGCCCGGGTACCCCGAACGCGACGGTGTCGAGTCCGGCCCCGGCGCCGGTTTCCACCAGGAGCCCGCCGTAGAGCGCCGAATCGTAACTGAAGAAGCTCCGCGCCATGGCCCCCGAGAGCTGCCAGCCGCCCCGAAGCGTGGCGGTAGGGAAAATCGACTCGCTCCCCTCGATCGGGCCGTTTCCCGGATCGGAGAAATTCCACAGCCGTCCCAGCGAGATGAACGCGCCATAGGTCTGCACCAGGGCGCCGGGCTGCCCGTAGAAGGTCAGCCGATTGAAGGTCTGGGCGTTGAGGATGCCGGTCCGGTTGACGAAGCCGGTCGCAGCGTCGAAGCCCGGCCCGATGCCCTGCAGGCTGTAGTGAAATCCCCAGCCGCGGCCGGTGCGGTCCCAGTCGGCTTGCAGGAGCGGCCCGCTCCGGCTGCGGCCGGCGCTGTCGGTCCAGGCCTCCACCGCCTGCAGCTCCACGTAGTAGAGCCGGGAGTGATAGACCCGAAGATCGGCGCCGGCCAGCCGAGAATGGTCTCCCCCATCCTCGCGGGTGGTGAGCACCGCGCCGATGGTGGAGTTGCCGCCCAGATCGCTGCGGGCCCGCGCCACGCCGAAGAACGGCGTGTGACCGCCGCTCCAGGAATAGAGGCTGTCATCCGCCACCAGCATCGCGGCCAGATTGGTGCGCGACAGCTTGCCCGCGAGCTTGAGGCCGCCCCGGGGCGCCACGATGCTGCGGGTGTAGATGAGCTGGTTCGGCGTGTCGAAAAGCTCCAGCCCGTCGAGGAAGAAGGGCCGTTTTTCGGGGTAGGAGAGCGCGAAGCGCTCGTTCAGCAGCACCTGGCCGACGTCGGCCTCGACCTGGGAGAAGTCCGGGTTGAAGGTGCCGTTGAGGGTGAGATTCTGCCGGATGCCCCAGCGCAGATCGGCGCCGAGCTCGCCGCCCCGCTGATAGTCCCACCCTCCCCCCGGGCCGGGTGTGCCGTCGAGCCGGCCGGTGGCGGTAGGTGTCATTTCCAGTACCAGCCCGCGCCTGAGATCGTGCAACCCCTCCAGCGTCCCTGATTGGCCGAGGAAGCTGGCGTTGGCGCGGACGGCGGGGGTCCAGGAGTCCTGAAAGCCGGTGTGCTGCACCCGGCGCAGGATGTTGATCCCCCAGGTCTGCACCGGCCGGTCCTGGTAGTGCAGGCTCTTGAACGGAATCCGGATCTCGACCTCGTAGCCGCCCTCGACCAGCCGCCCGCGCGATTCGAAGACGTAATCGGGGTTGAGATCGACGTTACCGTCGAGCGGATTCATGCTCTGGTTGCCGCCCCCGGTGGCCGACCGCCCACCGGCGCCTCCGCCGTACTGGTCGCTCCGGGTGCCGTCCTGCTGGACGCCCAGCGGGTTGACCCCGAAGAGAAACGCGAGCCGGTGATCGTTGTAGGTGTCGAGGAGGATCTGAACGTTGTCTTCGCTGGTGATGTTGTCGCGGTTGGCGCGGGTGGCCCGGACGACATCGCCATGGAGCTCACGGGCCCGGACGCCGAAGTAGATCGCGTCGGGGCCATACCAGACCAGCACCTCGGTTGGCTCCTCCGCAGGGCGGCCGTCCACCGGCTGAAACTGGGAAAAGTCGATGAGCCGAGCCGCC
>JBGPVQ010000144.1:0-6836 GCA_041491785.1 Gemmatimonadota bacterium
GGTGCGATCGTCGGCGTTGGCGCGTCCAACCGTCTTTCGGCGGTGCGATGGGGGATCGCGGGGCGCATCGTGTGGGCATGGATCATCACGATCCCGATGGCGGGGAGCATCGCGGCGCTGGCGTACGTCATTTTGCGCTAGGCAAAGCCTGAATCCGGGAGCGCCGGGGAGCGGGCCCCTTCCGGCTCCCTAGCTCCGTAACTCCCTGGATCCCTGCTTCTTCCCCACCCAACACCCCTCCACTCGCGCCAAGACCTCTACCTGCCCTTCCGGCGGCTCGCCGCCTTCGGACACGATGCGGAGCCCCGGCAACAGCGCGCGGACCGCATCCACCGGCCACTTCGCGATCGGCGCCAGGTCGGCGCCGAGCACCACCCCACGCATGCTCGATGACTTGAGGGGCAGACTGCCGGCGCGCAGTACGCTGCCGACGAGCGAGTCGGCCGTGCCGGCCGGCGGATTGACCAGAGCGAGGCGGACGCCGGGAAGGACCGCCGCGATCTCGGTTGCGAGCGAGGTGATTCCGCCGACCAGCGCCACGTACCCTCCCGGGCCCGAGAGCCCGAGGAACGCCGCCACTGCCTCTGCGGTAAGCCCGGTCCGTCCGTCCGAGGGCGTGCCGCCGCCGAAATCGGTGATTCCGTCGACCAGCGGAACCACGCTCCCGCACACCGGGCAGCCCAGATCCCCGCGCAGCACCCGGCGTCCGTCCATCGCCTCGGGAAGAAGCACCAGGAACTGTTCGGCGTGGCCGGCCGGGCAGCGGAGGTGGTCAGTGAGCTCGATAAACATGAGAGCGGCTCGCGGGTCGGCGGTCAGCCGTTCACGCCGGCCCCAGCCGAACCCAGTCCACGTCCACGCGGTCGCCTCTTCCCGCCACCCACAACACCGCGTCCGCGACATCCTCCGGGCGGAGCATTCGGGCCCGCGGTGTGAAGCCGGGCCGCTGGTCGGGGTCGACCGGATCCCATGCCTCGGTGTCGGTGGGACCCGGGCTCACCAGGGTGCACAGGACACCGCTCCCGCGATACTCCTCGCGGATCACCTCGTGGAACCCGCGCAGCCCGAACTTCGAGGCGGCGTACGCGGCGTTGTCCGGGAAGGCGTGGTGATCGGCAATGCTGCCGATCGTGATCAGGCGACCGCGGCCCCGCTCCCGGAGCAGCGGGAGGAAGGCCCGTGCGACCAGGAACGGCCCCAGGAGATTGGCGGAGAGCTGTGCAGCGAATTCGGCGGGTTGGGTTTCCCCGAGCGGTTTGAGCAGGAACGCGCCGGCGTTACTCACCACGATGTCCGGCGGGCCGAAGGCGGCGCGGGTATCCCGGGCCAGCGCCGCCACCTGTTCCTCGATGGTGACATCGCAGGGCCGGTCCAGCCAGACCTCGGTCCGCGCCGCCGGAAGGCTCCGCGAGGCCCGCACCACCCGCGCTCCGGCCGCGCCCAACGCCTCGGCCACGGCGCGGCCGATCCCCCGTGAGGCACCGGTCACGACGGCGACGCGCCCGGCCAGCACGCTCACTCGAAGCTGCGGCCGACGTGGACCAGGCGCAGAAACTCGGACCGCGTCTTGGAGTCGGTGCGAAAGAGCCCGCGCACCGCGCTGGTCACCGTCTTGGAGTTCTGTTTCTCGACGCCCCGCATCATCATGCAAAGATGGGCCGCCTCGATGACCACGCCCACTCCCTGAGGCTCCAGGACTTCCATGACCGCGTCGGCCACCTGGTCGGTGAGCCGTTCCTGCACCTGCAGCCGCCGGGCGAATACCTCCACGATCCGGGGAAGCTTGGAGAGCCCGATGACCCGGCCGTTGGGGATGTACGCCACGTGGGCGCGGCCGAAGAAGGGAAGCAGGTGGTGCTCGCAGAGGGAATAGATCTCGATGTCCCGCACCAGGATCATCGCCTCGTGGCTCTCCTCGTAGACCGCGTCGCCCACCACCTCCTCGACCGACTGCTCATAGCCGCGGGTCAGCCACCGGAGTGAGGTCTCCACCCGGACCGGCGTCTTCTTGAGTCCGGGGCGCTCGGGGTCCTCGCCGAGGGCGATGAGGATGGCGCGGAGCTCCTTGCGGAACGGGCTGGACTTGGATGTCTTATCGGCCTTCATAGTCCACGTAGTTGCGAGGAGTTTCCCAAAGCCGGAGCCGGGTCAGGCGGCCCCGCGGAATCCGCGGAGCGAGTTGCTCCCAGCAGAACACAGCGATGTTCTCCGCCGAGGGGAGGCGGTCGCGGAACCAGGCGACGTCGAGATTCAGGTTGCGATGATCGAGCTCCCGGATGATGGTTTCCTCGGCGAGCTGTTTGAGGATGCCCACATCGAGCACGTAGCCGGTGTCGGGATCGATCTCTCCCTCGACCAGCAGATCCAGCTCGTAATTGTGCCCGTGATAATTCGGGTTGTTGCAGGGCCCGAAGGTGTCCCGGTTCCACTGGTCGGAGCGGCCCGGATTGTGGAGGCGGTGGGCGGCGTTGAAGTGGACGCGGCGGGCGACGACGCAGCGCGGCATGCGGAGGGCCTCCCGACGACAACTGCGGAGTAAAACGAAGGCGCCGACCCGGCTCACGCTGGTCGGCGCCCAGGTGTCGGCTGGCGGCCGGGAGGGTAACTGAAGCCCGAAGAGAATGTGCGGCGCCCTCACCATCACGTCTGCCTTCCCCCGAGGGGCATGACATCGGCGACAGTATGTGGGCCCTCTATCGGACCTGTTGGCTCAGTGACGTGTCTCCCAGCCGTCACCCGACATCGCTATAATAGGGAACGCTCCACACCGAGTCAACCGCCGAGGCGCACACCGATGAATCTGACTCTGCTGGCGTCGCTGGTGTGCCTCGCGCTCTGGGCGACGTTCACCTTCGTGCGCCCGATCGGGCTCGGCATCGTGCACATTCTGCTCGGCATCGGGGCGGTAATGTGGATCCGGTGGTGGGCGCTGCGCGAGGAAACGCGGCCGCAGTAGGTCAGATTTCCCAGTTCGAGAACACCACACCTTCCCCGCACGCCGGCGTTTCGGTCTTCCCGTTGAGCGTCATCCGCAGATCGGTCCAGTGCACCCGGTAGCCGCTCTCGAGCAGGGCCCCGTAGGCGTCTCGATACGCCGTCTGGCATCGGATCGAGACCCTTCGGGCCTTCTGGCGCCAGGCGTGCGCCTCCACCGCCTCCACCAGGCGCCGCAGCGCCGGCACGTCGCTGGCCACCAGCTTGAGCACCCGAACTTCATCTCCGGTTCGGCCCTCCGCCAGGGGCACCGAGTGCCACAGAGCGAAGCCGGTGAGCGCGTTTCCGGCGGTGACCAGGGTCGCGTCCCCCAGGCCGAGCTCGAGGGTGAGCTCGATTTCCCGGGTGAAATCCACGCCGGGCGACAGCGCCTCGGTGAGAGTGCGGCAGTCCCGCAGCGCCGCGTGGTGGCCGCCCGCGGACAACCGGATCCCTGCACCCGGCCCAGCTCCGTCGAGTTCCCGGGCGACCGATACGGTCAGATGGCCGGGCCGGAATCCGAGACGGGAGTAGAAGCCGATGTTGTCTACCGTGCGCGGCATCGTCTCGAGCCCGATGATCCGGGCGCCGCCCGCGCTCAAGTGCCGAATGCCTTCGCGCACGATGGCGGCCCCGATACCCTGCCCCTGCCGTTCGGGACGGACGGCGAGCGGTCCCATCCAGCCTTCGGTCCCCGAGCGGTGCACCATGTTGAAGGCGACGATGCCCCCCGACCCATCGCGCCAGAGCATGGCGCCGTCGGCCGCCGCCGCGATCGCGAAGCGCCAGATCGCGGGGTTGAGGTAGGGTACCCGGACGCCACCCATTCCGTCCCGCTGGTAGCGATCGGTGAACGCTTCGGAAAACACCCGGTTGATCCCTTCGACGTCGCGCGCTGTCGGTGGCTCGGGGCCCTGGAGGCGTTCACGCGGCATCCCGGGTCTCCGGCACCGCGTGCGCCACGCGCTTCTCGACATCATAGCTGAGCCGGATCACCCGATCGAATCCCTCGCGCACCGATTCGATGTGGGTGATCAGAATGACCTGCGGGAAGCGGTCGGCGAGGTGGCGGAGCAGCTCGACCACGGCGGTCCGGTGCTCTTCGTCGAGGGAACCGAAGATCTCGTCGAGCACCAGGAGGGAAAGCGGCTGGCCCGCCCGCTCGGCGATCATTTGGCTGATCGCCAGCCGGAGCGCGAGGTTCGCCAGGTCCTCCTCCCCTCCGGAAATCACCGGCTTGGCCTCGCCTTCGTCGACGATGGTGGCCACGTAGTCCTCATCGAGCTCGAGATCGGTGTAGCGCCCCCCGGTGAGGTCCCGCAGGAAGCCCGAGGCCAGGTCGGAGAGATCGGGGCGGAGGGCGTTGTTGAGATCGGTGCGCAGATCGCCCAGAGCGCGGTCCAATTCGTGCTGGAGCAGCACCTCATCGGCCAGACGCTGGACCTGTCCGGCCCGCTGCTCCCGCTCCTGACGACGGCGGGCGGCCTCGGCCCGATGGGCGAGTGCGGCGGTGAGTTCCCCCGCGGCCCGGGCGGTGTCCACTTCCGCCTGCTGGACCGCCCGCTCCGCCTCCCGCGTCCGCTTCCGCACGTCGTCGAAGGCCTCCGCCGACCAGCCGAGACCCGCGAGCCGCTCCCGGATTTCGACCACCCGCCCTTCCCGCCGGGTCAGCTCCTGCTCCGCCTCGGCCGCTCTCGGCACCAGCTCCTCCGCCCGCTCCGAAGCGGCTCGAAGCCGTTCGGCGGCCAGGGCCAGCGGCTCGAGCTCGGCAATCCGCCGGCGCACCTCGACATGGCGGGCCTCGTCGTACCTCTCGGGCGCGCTCGCGATTCCGGTGGTGAGCTCGGTGACCTGCGCCGAGAACAGGCCGCGCTCCGCCTCCAGCCGGAGCCGCTCGGCCGCCTGCTGCTCCAGCCGTCCCGCCTCGCCGGCCAGCCGCCCGACCTCCCGCTCGAGCCGGTCGCGCTGCTTGGCCGGTTCCCCGACCTCGGCCGGTTCGGCCTGCAGTTGATCGATACGCTGGCGATAGAACTTCCCCTGGAACTCGACCTCCTCGATCTGCCGGGAGAGGAGTCCGAGCACGCTCTCGTATTCCGCCCCGAGGGGCCGACCGCAGGTCGGACAGTTTCCATCGGCCCCCGCGGCCTCCAGCCGGCTGCGCTGTTCGCGGAGATCTTCGTGCTGGGCCAGCAAGGTCTTGCGCTGCGTCTCGGCGTCCTGTTTGTCGCGCACCCATGCGGTACGGCGGGCCTCGGCTTCCTGCACCGCGTGGGTGTGCGCCGCTCGCGCCTCCGCCCGCGCCACCGCGCTCCGGGCCACTTGGTCCGGCGGCGGCAACTGGGCGAGCCGCTGCTCCACCCGCACCAGCTGCCGTCGTACCTCCACCAGCCGCACCTCGAGACTGCGGCGCCCCTCCGCCGCCTCGCGCGCCGCATCGAGGTTATCCCGCTCGCCTCGGAGCGCGGCGAGCGGAGCCAGGACCGGCAGCGCTTCGTCCAGCCGGGTCTTGGCGCCCAGCGCCTCGGCCAACTCCTTGTCGAGCCGGGCGAATTGCGCCCGCGCCGTATCCGCGGTGTGCTCGGCCACCTTGAGGTCGCCCTCGAGAGAGACCACGGTGCGCTGCAGGATCTCCCATCGTTCCGCCTCGGGCCGGAGCGCGGCCAGCGCGGAGCCGGCCTGCTGAAACGCGGCGGCGTGCCGCGCCGAAGCCGCCTCGGCGGCCTGGAGCCGCTCGGCCGCGACCGCTTCATCGGCGGCCAGGAGCGCCGGGTCGGCCAGCTCGGTGCGCCGGGCGTCGAGCGTGGCCTGGGCGATCCGTCGCCGCTCCTTCAGGCGCTGTTGCGCGGTGCGCAGCTTCTCGTACCCGAGCACTCGGCTCAGAAATTGGGCCCGCTCCGGCGCCGACATCTGCGCCATGATGGCGAGCTCCTTCTGTCCGGTAAAGTAGGTGCTGAAGAATTCCTCCCGGGTCATGCCGAGGAGCCGGGTGACCCGCTCGGTGACGGTCCCGAGGCTGTTGGCGATCGGCGCCGGCTCTCCGTCCTGGAAAAGCTCGGCGTTCTGGAGACTCCGGACGATGCGATAGCGATGCGGCCCCAGCTCGAACTCCAGCTCGACCTCGACCCGCGAGCGGGGCGGCGCTCCGCGGCGGCGAATCGTCTCCTTCTTGCCGCGCGCCGCGTCGCTGCCGTAGATGGCCCAGGCAATCGCCTCGAGAAGCGTAGTCTTCCCGGCGCCGTTGGGGCCCACGATTCCGGTGAGCCCCAATTCGAAATCGAGTGCAGTGTCGGCGTGCTGCCGGAAGTTGAGGAGGCGGAGGCGGCGGATCTGCATCAGGCGGCCTCACCCCCCGGGCCTTCGTCGGGCTCTTCGAGCAGCTCGACCCCGAGGGAGACGAATTGCTCGCGGGAAACCCGTTCCGGCAGCGGCCGACGATTCAGAAAGTGCCGCAGCAATTCCGGCAGCGTTTGCCGCCGCCCCGGCCCACCTACTCCGGTCTCCCGATCCGCATCGGGGCGGCGGAAATCCAGCTGGAGGTGGAGTGCGGCCGCCTTGGCCGCGCGGAGGGCGGCGTGATCGAGCTCCCGCACCACGTGGCGCGGGATGTCCTCGACCACCAGGCGTACGATCTGGTCGGCGAACCCACCGGGAATCGCGGCCAGCCGCGCCGCGATCAGCCCGTCCAGTTCCTTGGCGGTCCGGTCCCGCGCCCCGATCCGGGGCAGATCGTACACTCGGCGCGCAGCGGGAACCGGGTGGCGGGTCACCGTCCCGCCGTCGAGGTCGGCCAGGAGCCATCCCTTCCCGGTCACGCCGTGGCGCGCCTCGTCCGCCAGCTCGCCCCATGGATTCGGGCTCACATA
>JBGPVQ010000145.1:0-6811 GCA_041491785.1 Gemmatimonadota bacterium
AGAGGCCCGGGCCACCGCCGCGCGGAACCAGCCCTTGCTCGGGGCCCTGGCGGGAAGATTCGCGCTCGGAGTGATCTCGAATTTCACCGGGAACCTGCGCCCCTGTCTCACCGAGCTGGGCCTCGAGCATTTCTTCGAGGTGGTCTTCGATTCGGCGGATCTCGGGATCCGGAAGCCCGACCGCCGAATCTTCGCCGCCGCCTTCGACGCGCTGGGGCTTCCGCCGGCGCTCTGCTGGATGGTGGGAGACAACCCGTTCGCCGACATCGCGCCGGCCACGGCGATGGGGTGTACCACCTGCTGGCTCGCGCCGGCGTCCCGCCCGCTGCCCGACGGCGTTCGCCCCACCCGGCGGATCGCCTCGCTGACCGAGCTTCCCGCCGTGCTGAGCTGACCAATGCACGCACTCATTCTGGCCGGCGGCGAGGGCTCACGACTTCGTTCCGACGGCATCCCCACGCCGAAGGCGTTCCTCGAGTTGCGGGGTCGCCCTCTGCTCTTCCGGCTCGGGGAAACGCTGCGGTCGCTCGGGTGCGAGACCATCACGGCCGTGGTGCGGCGCACCGCGCTGGCGGACTCCGAATCACTCACCCGCACCGCCGCGGTCGAGGGGATCCGGTTGCTCGCCTGCGAAACGCCGTCGTCGCTCCATACCCTCGCGCAGGGGCTCGAGGCGGTGCCGCCGGGCCCCATCCTTTGCACGATGGTGGATTCGGTCATGCGCGAGGAGGATTGGCAGCGGGTCTTCGCCCGCGCCGACCGGTTGCTCCGGAGCGGGGCGGACGCCTGCGTGGCGGTGACCCCCTATGTCGATGACGAGCGGCCGCTCTACGTGCGCCGTCGGGCGGATGGATCGGTGACGGCGTTCCAGGATCTTCCGGTGACGCCGCCCCTGGTCACCGGTGGGGTGTACTCCCTGAGCAGCGGCATCCGCGACCTGGCGCCCCGCGTTCTGGCGCTGGGCGTCGCGCGGATGCGGGGCTTCCTGGGCTGGCTGGTGGACCACGGCTATCGAGTCGAGACCGTGGAGGTAGAACGCATTGTGGATCTCGACCGGGGACGTGACCTCGCCGCCGCAACGGCGTGGCTCGAGGGCGCCGCCCCGGCTACCGGAGGGCCTGCCGTTCCATGAACGTACGATTCAACGAGCGGCTGCACGTAGTGGCGATTTCGCGGAGCCCGACCTACTCACCGCTGCAGCACGCCACCAACGATACCGCGATCCTCGACGCGACGGTCGGCCAGCTCGAGGCCCTCGGCTGGACCGCGCGTCGCCTCGGCGAGCGCGACGTGGTGAACCATCCGCTGCCGCCGGCGGATCTCTACCTCAACATGTGCCAGGGTCCGGCAGCCTCGCAGTCCCTGGTGGAGCATGAGACGCTGGGTCAGCGCTTCTTCAATCGCCCCTCGAGCGTTCTCGGTTGCCACCGCCACCGGCTGGTCACGGCCCTGGCGGGGAGCGGCATCGCCTTTCCAAACACCGTCCTGGTGCACACCGACGAGTCGCTGCTTCCGGCGGAGCGTGCCGGGCTCGAGTCGCTGGGGCCCGGCCCCTTCTGGCTCAAGCGCGGCGGGGTGCACGCGGAGCGTCCCGAGGACGTGCTCGCGCTCGAAGCGCGCGAGCTGGAACACGGGCTCGCGGAGTTTGCCGCGCGGGGGATCAGCCTGGCGGCGGTGCAGGCCCACGTTCCCGGGCCGGTGGTCAAGTTCTACGGTGTGGCCGGCGGCGCCTTCTTCCACGCCTACCTCGCCGAGACCAAGCAGCCGGTGACCCCTGCGCTGGTGGATCCGGAGGCGCTCCGGATCCTGGCCTTCCGCGCCGCGGCCCGGCTCCGTCTCGACATCTTCGGCGGCGATGTGGTCATCGCCGAGCACCATCGCCCCGTCCTCATCGATCTCAACGACTGGCCCAGCTTTGCGCCGATCCGGGATGTCGCCGCGCGCGCCATCGCCGGGCACGTCCACGCGGCCCGGCCGCGAGGAGTACTCCTGTGACCGACGTTGCCGTCCACCTCCGGCTACCGGGTCCTCATTCGGCGGCCATTTTCGAGGCGGAATCCCGGTTCCTCGCCCCCGGCACTCAGTCGGTGGCGCTCTTCAGCCGGCTGTCGTTCGACCACGGCGAGGGAGCCATCCTGTGGGACGCCGACGGCAATCGGTACGTCGATCTCCTGGCCGGCGTCGGAGTGGCCAGCCTGGGCTACGCCCACCCCAAGTTCGTGAAGGCGTTGCAGGACCAGGTGGCGAAGATCCATGTCGGGAGCTTCGCCTCGAAGCCCCGCGCCGAGTTGGTGCGGCTGCTCGCCGAGGTGACGCCGGGCGATCTCAATCGGACCCAGTTCTACTCCAGCGGCGCCGAGGCAGTCGAATCGGCACTACGTCTCGCCAAGTCCGCGACCGGCAGGAGCGAGGTGGTCGGATTCTGGGGCGGATTTCATGGCAAGACGGCCGGGGTCCTGCCGCTACTGGGCGGCAGTTTCAAGCACGCACTGGGTCCGCTGCACCCCGGCCGCTACAGCACGCCGTACGCCAATTGTGCCCGCTGTGAGCTGGGGCTCCAGTTCGACAGTTGCCACTGGCGCTGCGTCGAGTTCCTCGAGCGGAAGATCGCGCTCGAGACCAGCAACGACCTTGCCGCCATCATCGTCGAGCCGATCCAGGGGACCGCCGGCAACGTGGTACCGCCGCCGGGGTACCTCCGGTTGCTCCGCGATGTGGCGGACCGGCTGGGCGCGGTGCTTATCGCCGATGAGATGATCACCGGCTTCGGCCGGACCGGCCGGATGTTCGCGGTGGAGCACGACGGCGTCGTGCCCGATATCCTGACGGTCGGGAAGGGCTTCGGCGCGGGATTCCCGATGAGCGGGGTCATCGCCCGGGAATCGGTTGCCTTCGCCAAGCCCTGGGCCCATCCGAGCGGAAGTTCCTCGAGCTACGGCGGCAACCCGCTCGCCGCGGCGGCGGCGCTTGCGTCGCTCCGCATCGTGCGGGAGGAGGGGCTGGTGGAGCACAGCAGGACGCTGGGCGAGCGTATGCTGACGGAGATGCGCCGCTGGGAGCGGGAAATTCCAATCGTCCACGACGTCCGCGGCCGGGGCCTGATGATCGGGATGGACCTGGTCAAGCCCGGCAGCACCACGCTGCTCGACAAGAGCGACGCCCGGGCCATCTTCGACGGCTGCTTGTCGCGCGGGGTCGTGGCGATGATCTACAACCCGGAAGTGCGCATCAACCCACCGCTCGTGATCACCGAAGACCAGGCCTTCGAGGCCCTCGCCATCATGGAAGAGGTCTTGCGTGACGCCGCCGACCGCCTTGGCGCATAAAGGGGAGATGGTGGAGGAGTGGATCGACCTCCACTTCTTCCGTCCCCTCGGCATGCGGGTGGTACGCGCGCTCACGCCCACGGGTGTGAGTGCCGACCAGGTGACGGTCGCCGCCCTGTTGGTGGGCCTCGCGGCGGGCCACCTCTTTCTCTATCGCAGCCTGGTGCTCAACGCGCTGGGGCTGGCGCTCTTCATCGTGTCCGACGTGCTCGACAGCGCCGACGGACAGCTCGCGCGGCTCCGCGGTTCCTCGACCCGCTTCGGCAGGATCCTGGACGGGATCTCGGACAACGCGCGGTTCGTCAACCTCTATCTCCATCTCACCGCGCGGCTCTATCTCGCCCACGCGATGCCGCTACCGGCCCTGCTGCTCCTGGTCGGCACCGCGGGTTACAGCCATTCGCTCCAATCGGGCGTCGCCGACTTTCTCCGTCAGGCCTACTCGTTCCTAACCGGTGGCGGCGGTACGCTCGATCTGCCGGAGGACCTCGCCGATGAAGCGGCCCCCGGCCGGCTGGCGCGGCTTGAGCTCGCGATCTACAGCGGCTACGTCGCGCGGCAGGCCAGGTGGTGCCCCCGCTCGGTCGCCGCGGCCCGGGCCGTCCGGCGGGGCGAGGCTCCGCCGGAGTTCGCCGCAGCGTGGCGGGAGCGTCAGGCCGGCCCGGTAACCCGCTGCGCCCTGATCGCCCAGAACGTTCGATTCCTCCTCCTCGCCGTCACCGCCTGCGTCGGGTGGCCCCAGGGTTTCCTCTGGCTTACTCTCGGCCCCCTGAACCTGGCCCTGGTCTGGGTGCTCTGGTCGCACGAGCGGACCGCGGTCGGCCTGCTCCGCGCGCCGGCCCGGGAACCTGATCTGGTGCCGGCGGGCGGCGCCTGATGCCGGTCAAGCGTGGACTCCTGCTCGGGCTCGGCGGGATCGCGCGCCAGTCGCACCTCCCCGGATTCCTGGAGGGTGATGGCGTTGCCGAGCGTCTCCGCGTCGTTGCCACGGTAGACGCGGCGCCCGACGCGGCCGGGGTGGAGGGCATTCCCCATTTCACCGACCGGGAACGGGCCCTCGAGGCGGGCCCGATCGATTTCATCGACGTCTGCACCCCGACCGCGAGCCACCTCGAGCTGACCCTCTGGGGACTCGAGCGGGGCTACGACGTCCTCTGCGAAAAGCCGGTGGCGTTGAGCCGGCAGGAGGTGGTGGCGATCCGCGCCGCGGCCGCCGGCCGCAGAGTCGTCATGCCGTGCCACCAGCATCGCTACAACCGGGCCTGGCGGCAGCTTCGCTCCTGGCTCGACGAGGGGGCCATCGGCCCCTGGCACCTCGCCGAATTTCAGGTGCACCGGCTGGCCGCGGACGCCGGCGCCGGCCGGGCCGGGCGGCCCTGGCGGAGCGTCCGGGGCGAGGCCCGGGGCGGCATCCTCCTTGACCACGGCACCCATCTCATCTATCAGTTGCTCGACGTCGCCGGCATGCCCGCGACGGTGCAGGCCTGGACCGGCCGGCTCCGCCACCGGGAGTACGACGTCGAAGACAGCGCCCACGTCCTGCTGGAATTCGAGAACCGGCTGGGGGCGCTCTTTCTTACCTGGGCGAGCGATCGGCGGGAGACCAGCGTGCGCTTCATCGGCAGCGATGGCAGCATCGAGTGGTCGGGGGGATGGCTCCGGCTCGCCGGGAAGCACGGCCCGATGGTCCTGGACTTCACCGCGGAATTGGAGAAGACCAGCTACGCCCGCTGGTTCGCGAGCTTGTTCCATGAATTCGCCGACCGCGTCGAACGGCGCGACGGAGCCCAGCCGTTGGAGGATATCGACCGGGTGACGCGAGTGCTCGAAGCCGCGTACCGCGCTCACGCCAACGGTTGTCGCGTGGCCCCCTGAGTGACCCGGACCGTCCGGCTCGTCTTCTTTCTTGTGGGCGTCACCATCGTGACGCTGATGGTTTGGAAGAGCGGGCCCGCCGTGCTCCTGGAGGGTGTCCGTTCCTCCGCATGGGTGGTCGCGGCGCTCATCCCCCTCTGGGCGCTGGTCTATCTTCTCAATGCCATCGCGTGGCGGTTGCTCACCTCCGACGGGGGGAGCCAGATATCCGTCCCCCGCGCGATGCTGATGACCGTGGTCGCCTTCGCGGTCAACTATTCGACCCCGCTCATGAGCTTCGGGGGGGAACCCCTCAAGGTGGTGGCGGCCACTGCGGCGCTGGGCCGCCGCCGGGCGGTGGGCTCGGTGGTGGCGTTCCGCCTCCTCCACGCCCTCGCCCACGTGCTGGCGTTTCTCTTCGCGTTGATTCCAGCTGTTCTCCTCCTTCCCCACACCCTGCCGGTCCTCGCGGTGGCTGCCGGCACCGGCGCCGTCCTGGTCCTGATCGTCATCTTTCTGTTTTCCCGGCACCGCGAGGGCCTGGCGATGCACGCGCTCCAGTTGCTCCGGCGCCTCCCGCTGCTTAAGCGGCTCGCGATCCGGCTGGAGCCGCGGGCCGCCGCGTTCCATGAAATTGACGAGCACGTCACGGCGGTGTACACCTCCGCTCCCCGGCGCTTCTACGCCGCGCTCGGCGTCGAGACGCTGGCGCGCTTCCTGGCCCTGACGGAATACTGGGTGATCCTCTACGGGATGGGGCTCGGGGTGGATCCCTGGAGGGCGCTGGTGGTGGGGAGCTTCTCGTCGCTGGTGGTCAACGTCCTGATCTTCCTGCCCTTCGAGCTCGGGGCCAAGGAAGGGGCGCTCTCGTTGATGTTCGGATGGCTCGGTGTCACGCCCGGGCTCGGCTTGGTGGCGGCGGCCTTGAGCCGGCTCCGGGAATTGATCTGGATCGCGATCGGTTGGGGCTTGATCTGGACGGTCGGGTGAGCTAACCGCCGCGCCGAGCGAGCTCCTTCCTCGCCTCCTCGTGGCCGTGCTCCGCCGCCCGGCGGAGCCAGCCCATCCCCGCGGTGCGCTCCTTCTCGGATTTCCTGAACCCCCCCCTGCCGTTGAGAAGCCGGAGCGCGAGCTGATACTCCGCTTCCGGTTCCTGATGCTGTGCGGCGTTGGTGTACCAGAGCGTCGCCTTGGCCTCGTCCTTCTTGACCCCCCACCCCTTGTCGTAGGCCGCGGCCAGCCGGGTCATCGAGGGAACATCCATTGCCGTGGCGGCGCGCTCGTACCACCGCGCCGCCTCCTCCGGGTTCTTCTCGATCCCGATTCCCTCGTCGTAGCGCCGGGCCACGATCGGGAAGGCCAGCTTCACTCCGAGGTTGGCCGCGATGTGGTAGAAGCGGGTGGCCTTGACCTGATCCACCGCCACTCCCCTGCCGGTGTCATACCGCTTGGCCATCTCCACAACCGCGATGGTGTCTTCTCCCGATTCTGCCGCCGCGGCAAGGTTGACCGCCGCCAGGCGATCGTTTCGCTCGACTCCGTACCCTTCGGAGTAGATCAGCCCAAGGTTTCGTTGCGCGATGGTACTGGTATCCGCCTCCTTGGTGCAGTACCGGAAGGCGAGGACCCAC
>JBGPVQ010000146.1:0-6806 GCA_041491785.1 Gemmatimonadota bacterium
GTCCCAACTGGCCGTGTGGAGGGAGCGGATGGCGGCATTGCGGGTGATGACCACCGTCCGGGGGGCGTAGGTGAGGTTGACCTGGGCGTTGGTGACGGTGTCCACGTAGCGGAGATAGTGCTGCAGCGACGCGCGGTCGCCCCGGAGCATCACGCCGGTCGGGAAGAGGACGCCGGGGGCAACCGAAGCCACCGGAGTTTCCGCCGGGGCGGAGGCCGGCGCAGCCTCCTTGGCGTGCTTGCAGCCGTGGAGAGCGAGCACTGCGAATAGGGCAGCCAGCCGGACCGCGTTTCTCGGTGACATCGATCCCTCCAGACAGGAACGTTCTCTAACGAGGGGCCACCACCCACCCGCCCATCATCACCCAGCTCACCCGCTCCGTCGCCGTGATGTCCTGGAGCGGATCGCCCGGCACCGCCACCAGATCGGCCAGCTTCCCGGCCTCGATGGTACCGCGGTCGCTGACGCCCAGCAGATCGGCGGCCCGGATCGTCGCGGTGCGGAGCGCATCGAGCGGGGACATGCCGAGCTTCACGTACACCGCGAACTCATGGGCATTCTCGCCGTGGGGATAGACCCCGGCATCGGTGCCGAACGCGATCTTGACCCCCGCCGCGATGGCTCGGCGGAGACTTTCTCGCGCCAGCGGCATGATGGTCTCCGCCTTCTTCCGCACCACCGGCGGTAGCACGGCCAGGTTGATCCGGTCGATGAGATAGCTGGTCGGCACCAGGTAGGTGCCCCGCTCCTTCATCAGCGCAATTGCTTCGTCGTCGAGCATCGAGCCGTGCTCGATCGAGGCCACCCCGGCCCGCACCGCGGCCTTGATGCCCTCGGTGCCGTGGGCGTGGGCGGCCACCTTGATGCCGTGGCGCGCCGCCTCGTCCACGATCGCCTTGAGCTCCTCGTAGCTGTACTGCTGCGCCCCGACCGGCCCCTCGAGCGAGAGCACCCCGGCCGTGGCGCAGACCTTGATGACCTGGGCGCCATGCTTGATCTGGTAGCGCACCGCCTCGACCGCCTCCCAGGGCCCGTTGGCGATGCCGTCCTCGGGTCCGCGCTCCAGCACCCCCGGCGCAAAGCCGGTGGCGTCGCAGTGGCCACCGGTGATGCTGATCAGGTTGCGGGACGGGACCACGCGCGGGCCGATGACGGTGCCCCGCGCTACCGCCTTGCCGAGCGCCACGGTGACGTCGCCGCCGAAGTCGCGCACGGTGGTGAAGCCGGCCCGCACGGTCTTGAGTGCGTTACCCGCGGCGGTGAATGCCCGGTCGGCGTCGGTCAGGGTCACCGGCTCGATGAATGAAGTGGCCGAGATCTCGCTGGCGAGATGGGTGTGGAGATCCATGAAGCCGGGGAGCAGCGTCACGTCGCCCAGGTCGATGGTCCGGGCGCCGGCGGGGAGCGCGGCCGGGTTCACCGCGACGATCCGGTCGCCCTGGACCACGACGACGGCGTTGGTGAGCATCCGGCCGCCGGTGACGTCGAGCAGGCGGGCGGCGCGGATTACGACCGGCGGGACCTCCTGGGCCAGGGTGACCGAGGGCGAGAGCAGGAGGCCGGTGAGGAGAACGAGTCGAGTGCGCATGCCGGGAACTTAGCGTGGCGGCCGGGGCTTGGCCTTGGGCTGGTCTGGCGGGCGCAGGACGGATGTCCCCGCAGGGTGCGTAGCCGGCCGGTCGACCGTGCCATGAACCTCGGGAATGAGCGGCGGCTCCAGCACCCGGAGGGGACATCCACCCAAGCCCGCGTGACGCGTAGATCTATCGCCGCACCGCCCCGCTTCCCGCCAGCCGCGCGAGCAGCTCACCCAGCTTGCCGATCTCCTCGCCGTAGCGGGCCCAGTCCCCCGCGCGCTGGGCCGCGAGCGCCGCGTCGTAGCGGCGCCGCGCCTCTGCCACCAGTGTGCGCAGCTCCGCCTCGCCCAGCGCGGGCCCCGCGGCGGCGGCTCCGGCGGCGCCGGTCGCGGCCGGTGGCGCGGGCTGATTCCGCGCTCCGCTCCCGCCGCCGAAGAGCCGGGTGAGGCCGGCGTCCAGCGTCTCCTCCATCACCACCTGGTTCTGATAGGCCACCACCACCCGCTTGAGCTCGGGAATCCGGCCGCCCTCCGCCTGGAGGTAGAGCGGCTGGACATAGAGCAGCGACTGCTCGATGGGGATCACCAGCAGGTCACCCCGGATGACCTTGGAGCCGCCCTGGTCCCAGAGCGAGACCTGGCGGGACACCTCGGTGTCCTGGTTGATCCGGTTCTCGATCTGCTGCGGCCCGAACACCAGGCTCTGCCGGGACAGCCGGTACACCCGGAGCTTCCCGTACTCCGCGCCGTCGTTCCGCGCCACCATCCACGCCGCCAGGTTGTCCTTTCCCCTCGGCGTAAAGGGCACCATGTAGACGAACTCCGCCTTGGGCTCCTCCGGCAGCCGCATGATGATGTGCCGCATGAACGGCACCGCCGCGGTCGACTCGGCCACCACCGGGATCTGCCACTGGTCCTCCCGGTGGTAAAAGTCCTCCGGCGCCTCCATGTGGTAGGTGGTGTACAGACTGGTCTGCGCCCGGTAGAGGTCGTCGGGATAGCGGATGTGGGCCCGCAAGTCCGGCGGCATGCTGTCGAGCGGAAGAAAGATCCCGGGGAACACCCGCGCCCAGGTCCTGATGAGCGGATCGGCCGGCGCGCTCAGGTACGCCCGCAGCGTCCCGTTGTAGGCGTCGATGACCAGCTTGACGCTGTTGCGCATGTAGCTGGTGCCGTCGGCGAGCTGTTGCGCGTAGGGGTAGCCGTCCGAAGTGGTGTAGGCATCGAGGATCCACTGCAGCCGGCCGTCGGCGGTGATCACCAGATAGGGATCCCGATCGAAGCGGAGGAACGGCAGCGCGCGCTGGGCCCGCTCGACGATGTTGCGGTAGTAGAGGATGCGGCTCTGGCTGCCGATGTCTCCCGAAAGCAGAATCTTGGAAGAGCCGAAGCTGACCGCGAGCACCAGGCGGCGGAGCAGGTTGCCGACTTTGACGCCGCCGCTGCCCTGGTAGGAGGCGTAGACATTCGCCTCGCCCGAGGGATGGTCGAACTCGCGCTGCTCGGTCCCGGTGAAAACGAACTCGCTGGTGAGCTCCCCGTAGTAGAGCTCCGGACGGGTGATGTTGAGCGAGACCGGCGATACCGGGGGCAGGTCGCGGACAAACAACACCGGCAGCCCCTCGGTGGTGACCTGGTTGACCGGGCCCAGGGTGAGGCCCATGCCGTGGGTGAAGGTGAGGTGCTCGTTGATGAAGGTGCGGGTGGGCAGCGACGCGGGGTTCAACTCGCGGGGCGAGAGCAGCACCTGGCGGTACTTGCCGTTCACCCAGTAGCGGTCGTCGTCCACCGAGATGAAGTCGTAGTAGGTGCGGATTTCCTGGAGCTGGCCGAAGGTCTTGAGCAACGGATCGCGATCCCAGAGCCGCACGTTGTCGATGGTGGGTCCGTTGGCGCGGATGTCGGCCAGGGTGAGGTCGGCCTCGCCGTTGAGCTCCCGGGTCTCCACGCTGTCAATGCCCCACGCCGCGCGGGTGGCGGCGATGTGGTACTTGAGGTAGGGCGTCTCCCGGGTCAGCTCGGTGGGCGCCACCACCAGCTTCTGCATGAGGAGCGGGAATAACCCTCGGCCGACGATGCCGACGAGGAGGTAGCCGCCCACGGCCCAGACGGCGTAGCGCGAGAGCTGCAGACGGATGCCGCCGGCGAGCACCAGACCCGCGGCGAGGACGGCGAGGACCGCGTTGATGCGCAGCGCGGGAAGCCGGGCGTGGAGATCGCTGAAGCTGGCGCCGAGCAGCGGGCCGGTGCTGGAGTAGAGCAGCTCGGGGATGTTCACCAGCCAGAGGCGCGCCGCGGCGAGCAGGAACCAGAGTGCCAGCAGGATGGCCAGATGCATACCCGCCGAGGGCTCCAGGCGGAGGCGCGGTGCGCTGGGCAGGAGGATCAGATCGCCGCGGAGCCAGTACAGCGGCAGCAGCATCAGCAGCGATATGGTGATGAGGCCGGAAAGCAGGCCGAGCAGGCCGGACAGGCCGGGCAGGGTGAAGACGTAGAAACCGATGTCGCGGGAAAAGACCGGGTCGTTGATGCCGAACGGGGTTGCGTAAATCATCCGGAGCACGGTGCTCCACGCCGGGGCCACGCCTAACCCGGCGAAGAGGCCGAGCAGGAGGGAGGCCGGCAAGCTCAGGCGCTTGAGGGTGGCGGGAAGGTTGACGTTGGGGGCGGACTCGCCGAGCTGGAGAACGATGGGGTGGACGACGATGCTGCGCTGGGCGATCCGCAGGTTGAGGTAGAGGACGCCGGCGGTGACGATGCCGGCGGCAAGGAAGAGGATGACGCGAGTGGTAAGCTCGCGGGTGAAGACGATCTGGTAGCCGATTTCCTTGAACCACCACCAGTCGGTCAGGAAGCCGGCGGCGGTGGGGAACAAGAGCAGCAATGCGGCGATCACTGCGAGGCTGAGCAGGACGAGGCGGAAGCGCTTCACGGGGTCCTCCTGGACCTCAGCATCGCCGGTCTGAGCGGGAAGTCAAGGGGTTCGGGTTCGTCAGGCGGGCGTTGGGCGAGATATCCCGCCCAACGCCCGCCCTGCCGCTATTCGCGCCGAGTGGGCCAGTGCTGCGTGAGAACGGTGAGAGTAGAGGCCCTGGGGTTCTCCATCGTGGGAAATGCCGTATTGCGGTTCCTCCCGCCGAGCCGATAGCTTATGGCCATGCCCCTCGTCGTTCCGCGCTACACGCTCAGCGATCTCGATTCTTTCCCGGACGACGGCAGCCGCTACGAGCTGCTCGACGGCGTCCTCCTGGTGACCCCCACACCGGCGCTTCGGCATGAAGTCGTCGTCGCTCGAATCGCTCGGGCACTCACCGGCTACCTCCCCCCGGAGCTCGCTGAGGTCTTCACCCGCGGGTCGGTGGAGGTCGAGCCCAATGTGCACCTGGAGCCTGACATACTGGTGGTACCGGCGGGAGACCTCGAGGCGGGAATCGGCCTGGAAACCCGCTGGACGGCGATTCGCCACTGGTGGCTTGCGGTAGAGGTATCGGGAGAGGGTTCCAGCCTGTATGATCGGGACCACAAGGGCCCCGCCTATCTCACACTGGGCGTCAGGGAAGTCTGGCGAGTGGATCTCAGGGATCACTGCGTCTTCGTCTCTCGCCCGGGAACCACCGAACAGCGGCACCCGGAGCGAGTCACCTGGGAGCCCCCGGAGCGCCGCGAGCCCCTCGTGCTCCTGGTGCCGGAGCTGTTCCGCTCCTGATCGGTGAATCGACCGTGGCAGGCGGGCAACCGGCGGATGTCCCCCCAGGGTGCAGAGCCCGCCCGAAGCCCTAGCGCTCGTACAACTCCACCAGCCCGCGCAGCCGCCGGATCATCTCGGGCGTCAGCTGGTCCCAGGAGAACCGGAACCCCCAGTTGCCGGACTCTCGGCCCGGGAGATTCATCCGGGCCTCGCTGCCGAGCCCCAGCACATCCTGCATCGGAATGAGCGCGGTGTTCGCCACCGACGCCAGCGCGGCGCGGATCAGGGTCCAGTGCATCTCCCGGCCGTCGGTATCGAGGTAGCGCAGGGCGTGATCCCGCTCCCCCGCCACGTCCTCCGCGCTGCGGGTGGAGTCCCCCGCCCCCGACGAAGTCCACCAACCCAGCGTGGTGTCGTTGTCGTGGGTTCCGGTGTAGACCACCCGCTCCCGCGGGTAGGTGTGCGGCTGGAAGACGCTGGCCTGCGCGTCGGTCCCGAAGGCGAACTGCAGGATGGCCATCCCGGGGTAGCCGAACCGCTCCCGCAGCGCCTCGACCTCCGGGGTGATGACTCCCAGGTTCTCCGCCACGATCGGCAGCGGGCCCAGCGCGTCGGTGATTGCGGTGAGCAGTTCGGCGCCGGGCCCCTTGACCCAGCGGCCGTTCTCCGCGGTCGTCTCGGCGCCGGGCACCTCCCAGTACGCCTCGAAGCCACGGAAGTGGTCGATCCGGACCAGGTCGAACAGCTCGAACGCCGCCCGCATCCGGCGGATCCACCAGTCGTAGCCCCGCGCGTGCATCGCCGCCCAGTCGTAGATTGGGTTGCCCCATAGCTGGCCGGTGGCGCTGAAGTAGTCCGGGGGCACGCCGGCCTGCACCAGGAGGCGTCCCCGCTGGTCCAGCCGGAACAGCGAGGGATGGGACCAGACATCGGCCGAGTCGTGGGCGACGTAGATGGGGAGGTCGCCCATGAGCTGGATGCCGCGGTCGCCGCAGGCCTGCTTGAGCGCGTGGAACTGGGTGAAGAAGAACCACTGCTCCCGCCGGTAGTGCTCCACCGAGTCGGCGAGCCGGGTCCGGGCGTCATCCAGCGCGGCCGGATCCCGCAGGGCGGCGCCAGGGTCCCACTCGGTCCAGGCCACGCCGCCGTGAGCCTGTTTGAGGGCCATGAAGAGCGCGTAGTCCTCCAGCCACCAACCTTGTTGGGCCACGAAGGCGCGGTAGCCCTCGTCGGGGGCGAACGCCGCCGTGGCTCGGCGGAGCAGCACCTGCTGGTGGGGGATGACGCGGGGGAAGTCCACAGTGTGGGCGGGGAAATCGCCGGGCGTGCCGGAGACGTTGATGAGTAGCGGATTGCCGGCGAAGGCCGAGAAGCACTGGTAGGGCGAGTTGCCGTAGCCGGTGGGCCCCACCGGCAGCATCTGCCAGATCCGGAGCCCCGATTCGACCAGGGTGTCGAGGAACCGGTGGGCTTCCGGGCCGATCTCACCGATGCCGTTGGGGCCGGGAAGCGAGGTGGGGTGGAGCAGGATGCCGGCACAAC
>JBGPVQ010000147.1:0-6742 GCA_041491785.1 Gemmatimonadota bacterium
GTGTCCGATCTGCGGCGGCCGGCCCATCCTGCTGAGCTGGTTTACCGTGGCACCGTCCTGCCCGGTGTGCGGGCTGCATACCGACCGGGACGAGCCGGGGTACTGGATCGGGAGCTACACCATCAATCTCTTTTTCACCGAAGGGGTGTTTGCGGCGGCATTCGTGGCGGGGCTCTTCCTGACCTGGCCCGAGGTGCCCTGGACCCTCCTCGGCGGGGCCTGCGCGGCCGTGGCGCTGCTGGTTCCGATCGGATTCTTCCCGCACTCCAAGCTGCTCTACCTGGTGATCGACCTGGCGTTCCGGCCGCCAGAGCCGCAGGACCTCGAATCGCCTCGGGAGCGGGGGCTGGTACGGCCGAGGGCTGGCGGCGGGGAGCGTTAGGGGAGGACGGCGGCGAGCTCGCGGCCGCGGGAGGAGTAGGATGCTCCGCCGGGCACCTCCCGGACGAGGGTGCCCGAGCGAACGTCGACCGACAGCTCCGTGAAGCTGCCCTCGCGCTCGCTCTCCGGAAACGAGAGGTCGACGATCCAGCAATCGAAGTCGCCAGCCGGCACGCTGACATTCTTCCGGCCCTTCACCCGCGCATTCATCCACCAGAGTGGGACGACGCCGTCCGCCTCGAGCTTCCCGATCGCCAAGCTGAGCAGGGGCACGCCTCCCGACCATCCGGCTCGCAGGTCGAGCCCGCCCATTAGGATCGGCAGCTGCGAGAGCCACGCGCCACCAGCCCTCCAGCCGCCGGGTGCTCCGGTGGGAAGGCGCAGCATGACCGTCGTGTCCCGCCCGCCACCGCCCGGCACCCGGTATCGCCAGCGAAACGTCCCGTGTACAAGGTCCGATTCCATTTCCATCGCGGTCTCGAGCCGGTCAGGACGAGCGAAGAACAAAGCCTCGCGAAGCGGCTGCAGATCGGAGAGGCGGAGATACAGGCTGTCGAGCCTCCCTGCACCCACCCCCCCAGTCCGGTGCACGAAAAAGGTCACGAGCCAAGCTGCTTCGCCTCCGAAGGCTCCTTGCCGAATCGTCACCGTGTCCGCAATCGGTGGGAGCTTGTCGCGCTCCGCTTGGTTGCCGCGCACCAGCGTCCAGTTGTACACCCATCGCCCCGGTCGAAGCCGCCGACCGTCTGGCGGCTGAGCGGGCGGGAGGTGATCCGCATGCCCCGTCTGGGCAAGAACCACCTCGGGAACCAGCGGCCAGGCCCAGTCGAACGCCGCGATTGCGTTGACGTCGGCTGAGGGATGCCGATCCCTGGCGAACCAGACCAGAAACACCGCGCCCGCCAACGCACCGAGGAGGCCCGCCCGAACCAGCGTCCGGCTCCGCTCCCGCGGCAACTCGACCGCGCCCCCTCGGGCGCGGGAGGCCGCGATCCTTCCCCAGAGATCGCTTCCCGGGGCGCCCTCGCTTCCCCCTCGCAACCGTTCGTGGACCGTGTTCCAACGTCGCATCGTCACCCCTCCTCCGTTTCGAGCACCCGCCGCAGCCGTTCCAGCGCCCTGAGAAGCCTCACTCGCGACGCCGCTTCACTGATGCCGAGCGACTTCGCGACCTCGCGGTGGCTGAGCCCCTCGATTTCCCTGAGGACGACGACGGCACGGAGCTTCGCCGGCAGCCGCGCCAGCAGCCGATGCGCCTCCCCGGTATGTGGCGGAGCGGCACCGTCTCCCTCTTCGCCTCGCTGGGCGGCGTAGGCCGAGTCCCTGGTGAGGCGCCGTCCCTCCGCACGCCGGTGCATGAGCGCCGTCCGGACCAGGAGGCGGCGGAGCCAGGCCTCGAACGAGCCCGATTCGCGATACCGCTCGAGCGCCCGTGGCAGCCCGACGAACACGTCGTGCACCGCATCCTCCGCGTCCGCCCGGCTCAGCGTGAGCCGGTACGCGAGCGCGAAGAGCCGCCCTCCCGCGGCGCGGTAGAGCTCCTCGAGCGCCTCGCCGGAGCCGGTGCGAATCCGGCTCGCCAGGTCATCGGAAGGCGGGACCGTCACTCGCTTGGGGGTCTCATCTCACCCATAAGAATGCCGCCGGGGCTGAGAGTGTTACGCCCCGGCGGTAGCGAGAAATCCTGAAGCTCCGCGGTGACCTCAGGCGGAGCATGGGGAATCAGGGTACCGCGCTCGATCCGCAGCTCCCATCGGCTCCCCGCACCGTCGGATAGCTGACGCCGAGCTGCTCGAGGTACGTCTTGTATTTCTTGGAATCATAGTAGAAGGGGCGCATCTGATCGCGGTACTTCTCCAGGATATTCCGATTGAGCTCGATGGCGGGCCGGTCCTCCGGTCGGATCAGCGGCTCGTACTTGGTCTCCTTGGTCTGCACGTTCCGGTAGTACTCCCACGCATCCGCGATCAGCTTGGGATTGAGCAGGAGGTCGAGAATGGTGAGAGCCTGGGCCTTTGCCCCGGCGGTGGCGCCCTTGTGGGCGATCGGTGTCGCCATCGCAATGGCGTCCGCCCAGTTATGCCCCGGCGTGCCGGGAATGTTCGAGGGATAGCGGAGCGTTACGGTCGGCACCGTCCAGGACACATCGCCGATGTCGTCGGAGCCGCCGCCGTTGCGCGCCGCATCCCTCGGCGGGGAGCCGACCGCGCTGTCGGGTTTGGCCTTGAGGCCCTCCTCCTTCTGCTTGAGCTCCTTCTGCACCGCCTTGGCGAAGCGCTGGTCGTCGTCGCTCCATGCCGGCATCCCGACCGCCTGGATGTTGGCGAAGAGTGCCTCCGCCACCGGTCTGTTGAAATGGGGCGGCCAGGCGGAGCCGAGGACCCGCTCGCTCTCTAACTGCGTCCCGGTCATCATCGCCGCGCCCGCGGCGACCGAGTCGCCGATGGCCCAGAGCGCCTTGATGTTGGGGTAGTCGAGCTCGCGGAAATAGTACCAGACCGAGGCGCTCTGGGGCACGACGTTGGGCTGATCGCCCCCGTCGCGGATCACGTAGTGACTTCGTGAGGGAAGCCGGAGATGCTCGCGGCGGAAGTTCCAGCCGATGTCCATCAGCTCGACGGCGTCGAGCGCGCTCCGCCCCCGCCACGGCGCCCCGGCCGCGTGCGCGCTGGCGCCCTTGAACGAGTAGAGCACCGACACCAAACCGGTGTAATTGTCGGGGAAGCCCCAGTCGGTCGTGAAGCTGTCATCGACGTGGGAAAAGAGATTCACGTCCACGTCCTTGAAGAGCCCGGCGCGCACGAAGTACGCCTTGGTGCCGATCTGCTCTTCCGCCACGCCGGGCCAGATCTTGAGCGTGCCGGAAAGATGCTCCCGCTCCATGATCCGCTTGAGCGCGAGCGCCGCGGTGATGTTGACGGCCTGGCCGGCATTGTGGCCTTCCCCGTGCGCGGGTGCGCCGGCCACCAGCGGAGCCCGACAGGACACGCCCGGCTTCTGCGAGGACTGAGGAATCCCGTCGATGTCGGCGCCGAGCCCGATGACCGGCTTCCCGGAGCCCCAGGTGGCCACCCAGGCGGTCGGAATGCCGGCGTAGCCTTCCTCGACCGAGAACCCCTCCTTTCGGAGGAGCGCCACCAGATACTTCGAAGTCTCCACTTCCTGAAAGCCCAGCTCGCCGAAAGAAAAGATCTGATCCACCATCTGCTGGGTGAAGGTGGCGCGGGTGTCGATGTCGGCGAGGAGCTCCTTCTTGAGCGCGTCGAGCCGGCGATCCTGCGTCGCCGGGGGCACCTGTTGCGCCGCAAGCGGGAGGGCGAGAAACGCGGGAGTGAGCAAACGCAGAAGACGCAAAGGACGCCTCACGGGAATCACCAGGCTGGAGGTGGAGTTGCCGAAGCGAAGGACCCGAGCAGCCGCGCCGGTACCTCAGGTTACCCCGATAGCGGCGGGACGTCCAGCCGGAACTGGCTTGCCCGAGGTGACCTCCCTCCTGTGAGGGCCATCACATTTCTAACATGCGCGGGCTGGTATCGTCGCCTTGAGCAGAGGGAGCGATGTCCAAACCCGTACGCTGGAGAAAGACGATGTCCACGATCCGAAGGTATTCGATGCTCGCCGCCGCGCTGGTTGCCCTGGGCGCCGCCCCGCTGGCGGCCCAGGCCCGCCATCCCCGACTCCGGAAGGCCGAACGGCTGGAACGCGTGGGAGAGCGGGCGGAGCGCTGCGGCAATCTGCTGGAGCGGCGCGGAGAGCGTCTGGAGCGCAACGGCCACGAGCGTGCCGGCGAGATCGCGGAACGCAGGGGCGAGCGTCTAGAGCGCAAGGGCAACCGGCTGGAGCGCCGGGGCGAGCGGATCGAACGCCGGCATGGCCGTCCGTAACGCGCGTTAGTTATTGTCCGGCGTGGGTGGGTTGAGGTCGCCCTTGCCCACGCCGGGGCCGGGCCTGGCGGAAGTCCGCACCGCTGGTTCCGCCTACCTGAGCTCCCCTACGCGCCGGCGTGCGGCGCTCACCACCGGCTGGAGCTCCCTGTCGGCCCCGCGCCAGAGCCGCGCCAGTCGAGCATATGCGTCACGCGCCTTTGCCGGCTCCTTCCGCTCCAGATACATCTCGCCGAGACTGTTCAGCGTCCAGCCCAGATCGAGGGCGTCGGGCTCGAACCGCCACTCCCAGGGAAGTCGGAGATAGCGCTCATAAACGGCGATAACCGAATCGGGCCGCCCGGCGGCGCGATAGGCCCGGGCGAGGTCAGGGAGAGCGCAGATCCGGCAATCCAGCTCGCCCGCGGCCTCGCGGAGGGCCCTCTCCGCATCGGACGGCCGGCCTTCGGCGAGTGCGATGACGCCCCAGGTCCAGGAACGCCCTGGATTGGCCACCCGCCGGCGATCCAGCCTGGTGCCCTCGGCTTGCCGGATCAGCCCGCGGGCGCGGGCCGGCTGGCCGGCCGCGGCGAAGAACCGGGCCAGCTCGTCGTAGGGTCGATCGCCCTCGGGGATGCTGTCGAGCGGAAACCGCGCCAGGGCCGCTTCCACGAAACCCACCGCCTTCACCGCTGAATGCCGGTACCGGAGCTCGAGACCGGCCAGGCGCAACGCGGCCGTAAAGTGGTAACCGGGCAAGCCAAGCGACGACCCCAGCGCGAGGACGCGACGGAACTTCTGCCCGGCTTCGGCCAGTCGTCCCCGGGTCATCACGATGCCCCCCAGCGTCGAAAGCCCGTCGGCCGCATCGAGCGTGTCGGCCGGGTCGGTTGCCACTCGCGCGCGCGCCTGGCGCTCGGCGGCATCCCAGTCCTGGCGTGCCGCCGCCAGGTAGATCTCGGCGAGCTGGGCGTTGTGCAGCCGGGGAAATCGTTCCTCGACCCGGTCGAGCACCTGGCGAGCCGCGTCGAAATCGCCGTTGTTCGCCTGAGCCATCACCAGGCCGGTCTGCACACTGGGCATGGTCGAATCCGCGGCGGCGGCCCGCGCCAGCAGGCTTTCCTGCGCGGCAAAATCCCCGCGGAGTGAGTAGACGAACCCCAGGTTGTTGAGCGCACGCACGTCGTCGGGATAGCGCTCGAGAATCCGATGATAGGCGTCGATCGCCGCCGGATAGTCGTTGCGGACATTGTAGGCGTAGCTCGCGATGGTGTGGTAGCGCTCGTAGAACGGAAGCCGCGCCTGGTTGGCGATCGAGTGCTCCAGCGCGGTGGTGCCCGGGCCGTTCTCGAGCAGGTCGCCATAGGTGAGCCCCAGCACCCGCCAGGCCGAGGCGAACCCGGTGTCCAGCGCGACGGCGTGCTCCAGCAACTTGATGCCGCCCTCGCGGTTGCCAGCGTTGATAACCCGCACCCCCTCGGTGTAGGCCCGGAGGGCATCGAGCGACCCGGTGGTCACCTGCTCCAGGGCCGGGGCGGCGCGGATACTGGCGAGCGACTCTCCCATCTTTCGGCGGAGCCGCTCCGACAGGCGGCTCACCGCGCGAATGACGTCGTTGGAATCGGAGACCGTCTCGCGCAGCGCGGCGAGGAGGTCCCCCTTGTCCGCGCTTAACAGCTGAAAACCGATGGTGTAGCGGCCGGCGGCCTTGGCCACGCTCCCGGTGACGATCGCCTTGACGTTGGCCCGGACCGCCACCTCGCGGGCCAGCGAATCATCGAGCGCGAGGTCCGGTGCGCGCTGCATCTGGGTCAGCGTCGAGCGCACCTGCCGGGCCGAGACCACCTGGATCTGCGAGGACTGGGTGAGGTCGACCCGGAGCGCATCGGTCACCGCGGCGGCCAGCGCCGGGTCGCCGGCCTGATCGGTGAAGTCGGCGACCAGGATCCGGTCGCGCGGCGCGAGCGCCCCCGTCGCCGCCAGGGAGGGTCCATCGCGGCGGTCCGCGGCTGCTCGCAAGGCGACGACCCCCGCGCCGACGCTGAGAACCACCAGGCCCGCCAGTGTGGCGGCTATCGCCGAGGACCGGTTCCGTCGCAAGAACTTGCCGCCGCGATAGAGCACACTGTCGGGCCGGGCCAGTACCGGTCGCCCCGCCAGATGGCGCCGGATGTCTTCGGCCAGCAGCTCCACCGACCCATAGCGCCTGCTCGGATCCTTTCGGAGCGCGGTCATCACGATGGTATCGAGGTCCCCGCGGAGTTGCCGACCCAACCGGTCGGTGGTGCCCGCGCCGGTCGCGGCGGCCCGGTCCACCTCCAGACCGGGGCGGCGAGGGAAGTCTTCCCCCGCCGACTCCAGACGGCCGACCGCGGTACTGGGCCGCTCGGGATCGGTGGTGCGAACCGCCTCGACCATGTCGAGGGCATCGCGGCTCCGCGCCCGGTAGGGCGAGCGGCCGGTGAGCAGCTCGTAGAGCACCACGCCGAGCGAGTAGA
>JBGPVQ010000148.1:0-6727 GCA_041491785.1 Gemmatimonadota bacterium
GGAGTCGGTGGACTGGAGCAGCTCCGGACAATTCCTGTCGCTCGGCATCCCTCGGCACTCCTGCTCAATCGGGACGGTTCGCGCCTCTACGTGGCCTCCGCCAGCACCGATCGGGTGAGCGTCGTGGATACCCGGGAGGGGAGGGTCATCGCCTCACTGGTGGACACGGTCCCCGGGGGCGCCGGAGAGGGGAGTACCCCCAACGCGCTGGCGCTTTCGGTCGACGGCAGGCGGCTCTTCGTGGCGGAAGCCGACAACAACGCGGTGGCCGTGTTCGATCTTTCCGAGGCGGGAGGGCGGCTTGCCGGGCGGATTCCGGTCGGCTGGTACCCGACCGCGGTCCTGGCCCATCGGGATACACTGCTGGTTGCGAACGGGAAGGGGCAGAGCTCCGCTCCCAACGCCACGGACGGCCCCGGCCCCGATCGGGGCCGGGGCAACGGCGGGTACACTCTGGATCAGATCGCCAGCACGCTCTCGATGATCCCGCTTGCCGGCGTTGATTCCCTGGCGTTGGCCGGCTTCTCGACCCGGGTGGCCCGCGCTAACGGCTGGGACCAGGTTCGGGGGCCGGCCGCGTACCCCCCCTTCGAGCACGTGATCTACATCATCAAAGAGAATCGCACCTACGACCAGGTATTCGGCGATCTGCGCCAGGGCGACGGCGACACCTCCCTGGTGTTCTTCCCGCGGGCGGTGTCACCCAACCATCACGCGCTGGCCGAGCGATTCGGGCTCTTCGACCGTTTCTTCGTCAACGCTGAGGTCAGTCCCGACGGCCACAACTGGTCCACCGCCGCTTACGTCACCGACTACACCGAAAAGACCATCCAGCTCAACTACTCGAGCCGCGGCCGGAGCTACGACTACGAAGGAACCAATCGCGGGGTGCGCCCCGGGCCGGGAGAGGACGCCGCGGAGCCGGCCAACGGATACCTCTGGGATCTGGCCAGGAAGCGCGGCATCACCTTCCGGAATTTCGGCGAGTTCGTCACCTCGGCGGAGGCGCGCACCGAAGGGCGGCTCCCCTCGGCGTACCTGGCCCTCAAGCCGTTCCTCGACCAGCACACCGACTCGGTCTTCCCCGGGTTCGATCTCAAGATTCCCGATCAGCATCGCGCCGACCTCTGGATTGCCGCCCTCGGGCAGTTCCAGAGAGCGGGCGCGATGCCGGCGCTCCAGATCATCCGGCTGCCCAGTGACCATACCAACGGCGCCCGGGCGGGGGAGCTGACCCCCCACGCCTACATGGCGGACAATGATCTCGCGCTGGGAAGAATGATCGAGGCGCTCTCCAAGAGCGTCTTCTGGAGGAGCACTCTGGTGCTGGTGGTGGAGGACGACGCGCAGAACGGCCCGGACCACGTGGATTCACATAGGGCGCCGTTCCTGGTCATCTCGGCGTGGAACCGTCCTGCGGTGTGGCATCGATTCGCCAATACCACCGACGTCATTGCGACGATCGAGGAGGTCCTGACCCTCGAGCACCTCTCGCAGTTCGACGCGTTCGGCCGGCCGCTCCGGGGCATCTTCGCCTCGGCGCCGGACCTCGCGCCCTATCGGGCGCTGCAACCCTCGGCGTCGATGACCGAGCGCACGCCGGCCGGCGCGCCGGGTACCAGAGAATCGGAAGGACTGGATTTCCGGCTCGAGGATCTAGCCGATGACGACGCGTTCAACCGCGTGCTCTGGCTTGCCATCAAGGGGCGGGACCGGCCCTATCCCCGCCCCCGGTCCATGACCGCCCCAACCCTCAGCGGTCGAGCCAGTACGACACCTTGACCAGGAAGGTGTTGTCGGCGTGGGCCTTGAACAGCTGATCCAAGTCCCCGCGGAACGAGCGGCTGCCGAACTGATTCTCGGAATCCTGCCGACCCTGCTGCCACACCAGGAACAGCGTTGAGCCGGGTCGGTATTCCCACCGCAGGACCAGGTTCGAGTTGAACTGTTTGAAGTTGAACTGCGCTGGACTCCCCGCGACGGCCTGGTCGCTGTAGGGCTTGAGCCGCGCATCGTAGGTCGCGGCCCGCGGATTATCCAGCTCCCGCACGTTGCTGTAGCGCCCCTTGCTCACGAACGGCGCCGCGTACGCCTGGATCGTGAGTGTGGGCGAGGCGGTGAAGTTGACCCGCGCCTCCAGGCTCCCGGTCCGCTGCTCGAGATGGGCGAAGGTGTAGTGGGTGACGTTGCCGGCGTCGGTAAAGTTGCCGTACGCCTGCCGGTCGTCCCGGTTCCACGAATAGTTGAAGCCTAGGGATGTGGTCCATCGGGTGGAGATCCGGAGGTCGAGGCTCGGACTCACCGAGAAGGAGCGGCTGCGGCTCCCGTCGGTGTTCCAGTAATTGAACCACACGCCGGGCACCACCACCCAGCGGGTGTCTCCCTGGATGCCGAGCCAGGGGGCGACATAGCTTGAGGTGCGCAGCGCCGGGCCGCCCCGCGCACAGCGGTCGCAGTACACCGTGCCCAGCCCGCCCACCGTTCCGCCACCGTGCACCCACCAGCTGTTGGGCAGCTCGAAGTGGACATTGCTGTTCACCGCGTGCTCGAGCGGAAGTCCTCCTGAGGTCCAGTCGTTCCACTGGTTGAAATTCCAGTAGAACCGCCGGTAGAAAGGGCCCGGCTTGTTGAATTGGAGCGACGCCCAGGTGGCCTGATCCTGCCAGTCGGCCCGGCGCAGGTATCCCAGGTCGTTGGACTCGAAACCGGAGGACACCCGCTCGTAGCTGGTCTCAAAGCGGAGCTTGCCTCCGCCCACCTTGCCGACAGTGACCTGCTCGGCGTCACCGGCCAGCGCGGTCCGGGTGGGGTCGAAGCCGATCCGGTCATCGGGCCGCTGGAAATAGTGCACCGAGCTTTGCTGGGTCGCGGCGATCGCCGCCGGGGTTCCGGTTACCCGGGAGCCCACCAGCCGGGCGGTAATCTCGTACCGGCTCTTCAGGAACCGGTTCCGGAGGTCGACGCCCCCCACCAGCGCGTTGGACCGGAGCGCGCTCTCGGTCCACTGGTCGAGCGAGCGATTCACCATTGTTCCAATGAATCCGACGGTTCCCTCCCCGTGCCGGAAATCCTGGGTGGCCCGCACGACCGAGTAGTTGGACCGCGGCTCGATGGTGCGGTTCTGGGTACCGGCTTCCCGCCCGGTGACCGCGTCGATGACGCCCACCGCGAGGCCGCCCGGGGTCCGGCCGGTGATCTTGGCCGCGCCGAGGATGCTGCTGCCGGTGGCGGAGGTGGCGTCGCCGTAGTCGTCCCGGAGCTGCGGCGTCCGGCCGATCCGGCGGGAGTAGAAGAGATTCTCGGAGCCACAGTCGTGGACCACGTTGCAGTTGATCGGAAAGCTGAGCAGCCCCGCTCCCTCGATGAAGAAGGGACGCCGCTCCTGGAAGAAGGTTTCGAAGGCCGAGAGGTTGAGGACGGCCGGATCGGCTTCCACCTGGCCGAAATCGGGGTTCACCGTACCGTCGACGGTAAGATTCGAGGAGAGGCCGTACTTGAAATCGAGGCCGCCGGTGAGCTTCTGGGGATGGTCGTATGTGGTCGGCGTCGTGGGGACCGTGACGTTCTTGGTCACCGCGTACGGCGAGATTTCCAGCCGGCGCGGGGCGGCCAGGCCGGTCAGGCCGGACACCTCACCCAGCTGCGAGGAGAGTCCGGCAACATCCCTGCGATAGAGCGGCCAGCTCACCCGCTCCTTGTACCGGTCAATGTCCCGCCAAATCGCGAACCCGAACGTATTGGACTCGGTCTGGGAATACCGGAGCTGGGACAGGGGGATCCGGAACTCGGCGGTCCATCCGAGGGAGTCCACCGTGGTCTTGGCCTCCCACACCCCATCCCACGCGTCGTCCTCGTTGCCATCGTTGTAAATGGCATAGTCCCGTTTCACGCCCGCGGGGTTCAGGGCAAACTCATAGCCCGACCGGCGGTCGTGATAGGAATCGATGATGATCTTGATTTGATCGCTGGCTGTCCGGATGTCGCGGCGGGCCAGCAGCTTGAGCACCCGCCGCGGCTCCGGGTCGTACATCCGGATGAACACGAAGAAGTTGCGGGCATCGTAGGCCACCTTGGCCTCGGTGCGGAATCGGGGGTCCTTCCCCTCATTGGGGTCAAACTCCTGGAACGCCGTGATGGGCGTGGCGGTGCGCCAGACCTCGTCGTCGTCCCGACCGTCGATGACCGGGGCCCGCGCCGCCCGTACCGCGGTGGCGCTGGTGGCGGTAACGGCCGGTACGACGACCGGGCGGCCGGAGCTGTTCGGGCCCTGAAGGAGGGCGACTATTCCTAATACCGCCAGCATGACGCGGCCTCGGGGTTGGTAATCACTGGGTGAGATACCGTCATCCCCCAAACCGTTGCGTGAAACGTCCCAGGCCTGGACCATCCGGGGCCCTGGCCTGCGACGCCGCCGCTGACCTGTGCATCCGGCCCGGTATGAGACCCCTAATTCAGCTATGCCTTACCGGCGCCGCGTTCAGCACCGCTCCCACCGCGGCCTCCCCGCTTCTTGTAGCGCAGGGGCCGGCTCCGGCCCCGATTTCCCAGGCCGAGCTGATCGCCCGGCTCTCCAAGTCGCTCGACAGCCTGAGCAAACGGGACCAGTTCTCCGGAGTCGTTCTCATTACGAAAGGGGGCGCGCCGGTGTTCCGGCACGCCTACGGGATGGCCGACCGCGAGGCGGGCCGAGCCAACGACGTGGAGACCGCGTTCAACCTGGGCTCGATCAACAAGGTCTTTACCGCCACCGCCATTCGGCAGCTGGTGGCGGCGGGGAGGCTCGATCTGGACTCCACCGTGGCGAAGTACTGGCCCAGTTATCCCAACGCCGAGGTGGCCAAGCGGATTACCATCCGCCAGCTCCTTCAGCACCGCTCCGGAATCGGCGGCGACATCTTTGACCCGCCACCGGGCGGCAAGCGGAGTGAAATCCGCCACAACCGCGACTTCCTCCAGCTCTTTGTCGATCGGCCGCTGGAGTTCGAGCCGGGCACCAGGAGCGAATACTCCAACGCGGGGTATGTGGTACTGGGCCTGCTGGTGGAGCGGCTATCGGGCGAGGATTACTACGCTTACATCCGGCAGCACATATATGAGCCGGCGGGCATGACGCGGACCGGGCATTTCGCGGTGGACTCCCTCCCACCCAATACCGCGATCGGGTATACCCGCGCCGAGGCGGACTCCGCTTCCAACGCACCGCTGCATCGAGACACCGATCTGCTGCCGGGGCGGGGGAGTGCGGCGGGGGGCGGCTATTCCACCGTCGGAAACCTGGCCCGGTTCGTCCAAGCGCTGCGGCAGGGGCGCATCACGGCGGGTCCGCCGGCGGGGATCGGCGCCGCCGGAGGGACCCAGGGGGTCAACTCCGTGGTCGAGGGGGATCTGCCCGGGGGTTACGACCTGGTGGTGTTGTCGAACCTGGATCCGCCCGCTGCGATGCGGGTGAGCCGGATGGTGCGGGAGTGGTTGGGAGCGAGGGACTAGATCGGTGATTGAGCATCAAGTTCGTCGTGGCGAACGTCTCCGGCTTTACGGCGCGGCGTCTTCACGATGCGGCTGGGTCCAGACCCCTGGCCGTTCTCCGTTCGCGTCTGGCAAGGGAGGGTCCTCCAGTGAGACGGTCGGGCGGTTGGCCGCTAACGGCCGTCGGACCCGATTCGATAGACTTGGTACGTGTCGTTGGTGAACGCCAGCCGAAGGCGATCGTGGTAGGCCGCGATGATCCTCGCGAGATACGCCGCGTCTTTTTCGTTGCTCCCGCGAAACGCGACCAGGTACTGCGCGTGGATCGAGGTGAAATATCGCCACTGCTCCTCGAGCGAGAGACGAATGTCGTAGATGCTTGCGGTTCGACGCGTGAGCAACGCAAACGTGCGCGGAGCGATGGAGATGAACACGTCTCCCGGCGTCGTTTCTCGCTGCACGAATGCCGCCAGCTCGGCGTGCTCGGGCCGGTCGAAGGAGCCCGGCAACGGTGCCAGTGACGATGCGCGGTACCGAACAGCGTACGAGCTGACGAAGAGCGCGACGAGGGCCGCGGCGACGACTTTGCGCGACGGTCGTCGCTGGTCCGCCGGCCAGAGCGCGGCGAAGACGAAGATCGGGATCAGCGCGAGGTGAGGTAGGAGGATGCGGGGGCCCGAACTACCGTGCCACAATACGACCGCTGCGGTGTAGCCGGCGAGGAACAGCGCGCTCGGAGACCAGCGGCGGCGGAACAGCAACACCATTCCCTGGACCGTGGCGATGCCCGCGACCGCCGCCGCGACCGCCGCCACAGGATTGGGCAGCCCGCCGAACATCATGTTGACGAGGAGCCGAACAGAGAGCACCGCACCGTCGATCAGCGGCCCAACCCCTCCTCTGGTATCCCGAGCGGCATACGCCCCGACGCTCCCGAGCAGCGTCTCCTGGAGACCGATCATACCCGTTGCCACGACGATGAGCGCCGCGCTGTACCGGCTGACCCGCCTGACACGAAGGAAGTCGGAAATCAGCAGCGCGGGCACCAGGACGATGCCAACCGAACGGGTGGCGACGGCGGCGGAGCAGAGGAGCCCGACCATCGCGCCGCGCGTCCCGGGGATGGCGAATTGTACCAGCCAGAAAACGAAGAGGATCCCGGCCTCGAACGCCCTGAGGTCGAGGTTCACGAGGAGAAGCCAGCCCAGGAAGCTCTGCAGGATCGTCAGGAGGATCTCCAGGCGCTGGTGCGGATCGAAGA
>JBGPVQ010000149.1:0-6694 GCA_041491785.1 Gemmatimonadota bacterium
GCTGGCGGTGGGATTCGCCGCCGGAGCCCTCCCCGCGCAGGAGAGGCCGTCCGACACGCTGCTGACCGTGGGTCGTTATCTCGACTACGAATCGGTCAGCGATCCGCAGCCCTCGCCCGACGGGTCGCAGGTGATCCTCACTCGCCGGTCGGTGGACAAGATGAAGGATGTGTTCGAGTCCGCGCTCTGGATCATGAGCGCGGATGGCTCGAAGCTCCGCTTCCTGGTCAAGGGCTCCAACCCCACCTGGTCTCCGGACGGGACCCGGATCGTGTATGTCGCCGAGGGGGAGCCGGGCGGGTCGCAAATCTACGTGCGGTACATGGACGCGGAAGGATCGATCACCCAGGTGACCAAGGTCCCACGGTCGCCGGGAAGTCTCCATTGGTCCCCGGACGGCAAGTGGATCGGCTTCAGCATGCTGGTGCCGAAGGAAACGGTGTGGCGGATCGACCTGCCGGCCGCGCCGGCCGGGGCCCAGTGGACCAAGGCGCCCCGGATCGTGGACAATCTGCTCTACCGCTCCGACCGGACCGGATACCTCGACATGGCGTACAGCCACATCTTCCTGGTGCCGGCCACGGGGGGAACCCCGCGACAGATCACCAAGGGAGACTGGAACGCCGGGCCGCGGGGCGGCGGGGGCGGCTGGGATTGGCTCCCCGACGGCAAGACCATCGTGGTATCGGGGAACGATTCGCCGGACGCGGAGCGGATGTACCAGCGCTCGAATCTCTATGCCATCGACGTGGCCTCCGGTGCCAAGCGGCGGCTCACCGCGCAGGACGGTCAGTGGAGCGGCCCGGTGGTCTCGCCCGACGGGAAGCTGATTGCCTTCCAGGGCTTCCCCGCCGCCGGTCCGTCGAGCTACCACGCCTCCGATCTCTACACCATTGCCGCGGACGGGAGCGGCATGATGCTCCGCAGCCCCGGGCTCGACCGCGACCCGGGCGACGTGGCCTGGTCGGCGGACGGGAAGGGGATCTACTTCACCGCCCAGGATCGCGGCACCAGCAATCTCTGGTTCGCCGGGCTCGGAGCACCCGGACGGCAAATCACCACCGGAACTCATCTCATCACCAACACGGCGATAACCCGGAACGGCACCGTGTACGCGGTCCGCACCAATTACACCCGGCCGCCGGACATCGTTCGCTTCGACCTCAAGAAGCCGGCCGAGCTCACCCAGCTGACCGACGTCAACGCCGACATCCTGACCGGCACCAGGGTCGGTGACGTGGAGGAGCTCTGGTACACCTCGAGCGGCGGCGCCAAGGTCCAGGGGTGGGTGGTGAAGCCCCCGTCCTTCGATCCGGCCAAGAAATACCCGCTGATCATGGAGATTCACGGCGGGCCGCACGGCAACTACAACGTCGGGTTCAACTTCTCGTTCCAGAACTTCGCCGCCAACGGCTTCGTGGTGGTGTACACCAACCCCCGGGGGAGCACCGGGTACGGCACCGCGTTCGGCAATGCGATCATGCATGATTACCCCGGCGTGGACTACGACGACTTGATGGCCGGCGTCGACACGGTGGTCAACCGCGGCTACGTGGATACGCGGCGCATGTACGTGGGAGGCTGCTCGGGGGGCGGCGTGCTGTCGAGCTGGGTGATCGGCCACACCGATCGCTTTGCCGCCGCGGCGGTGCGCTGTCCGGTGATCGATTGGCTGGCCTTTGCCGGCGAGACCGACATCCCGCTGTTTACCTACAACTTCTTCGAAAAGCCCTATTGGGAAGACCCGCAGCCCTGGCTCAAGCATTCGAGCCTGATGTACGTCGGCAACGTCAAGACGCCCACGATGCTCATGACCGGCGTGCTCGATATGCGAACGCCGATGCCCCAGAGCGAGGAGTTCTATTCCGCGCTCAAGATGCGCGGCGTACCGGCGGTGTTGCTCCGCTTCGAGAACGAATGGCACGGCACCGGCTCGCGTCCCTCCAACTGGATGCGCACCCAGCTGTACATGATGAGCTGGTACCGGAAGTGGGGGGGCGAATCGGCCGCCGCCGCGGGCAGTAACTAGCGCTGCGCCTACGGCCTCTTGTATCGGGCCAGGTACTGGAGATCGTCCTCGTCGGTGCGCGCCACGTACACCGTGGCCTTCCCGAAGCCGGCTACCCGGCTGTTCGGGTTGAGGGTCACCTTCTTGACCAGCGCACCGGTCCGATCGAACACGTCGTAGGTCGGGATCTTTTCACCCGCCGGGCGGGTCCGAAGGACCCATACCTCGCCTTCGGGGCTCACGACCACCGTGCCGGTGCCGGCACCGTCGAAGGGGGGCTTGGTATCATTGAACTCCGGCGGCGGCGGGGTGAAATTCGGTGCCGCTCCCCCGCCGGTACGGGTGCCGCCGCCTCCCCCCCCGAAGCTGACGACCATGCGCGTAGGCGGGTTCTTTTTTTGTTGCTCGAGAAATTCCGACTTGTCCGCTTCGGTCACCTTGATCGGCGTGTAAGGCACCACCGGTCCCGCGGTCGCGGCGCCGGGCGCCCGCAACCACATGACCCGGTAGGGCTCGGGGATCACCCGCGCCACGCTTCCGTCACCCGCGACCCCCCAGGCTTCGGTCGGGACCCAACGCTTGTTGTTCCCCATGCGGATTTGGACATTCCCACCGCTCTGAGCCCGCGAAGCCGAACCGGCCGGTTGCTTGAGGTACCCCACGGTGTCGAACGCCGGCTTGACCCGGTCCCAACGCAGGATCGCCACCGAATCCGCCGAATTCCCGGCGGGAGAGAACGGCGATCCGGTGAAATAGAGTCGTCCCAGATTGTCGTACCCGCGCACCTGGCTGAAGCCGCCCAGGATGACCGGACCACCGCCCGCGTTGGCGGCGGCGCTCGGCTGGGGCATTTGCAGGAATCCACCCGGTGCTCCGTCGGCGCCGATGATCAGAAACCGCCGGTTGAGCAGATCCTGGACCAGAGTGGTCCCGTCCGGGAGCGCGATCAGCGTGAACGGAAGAGCGTACTCACCCGGGCCGTTCCCCTCGCGGCCAATCTTCTTCATGGTCCCGGTGGCGAGATCCACCAGCTGGACGATCTTGTCCTGCGGATCCGTGACCAGCACCTTGCCCGAAGGCAACTCGCGGATGGCGCCGATCCGAGTGAAAGACTCCGTCGTTTCGGCGTCTGGTTTGCCGAGCGTCAATTTCTGCTGAGCCTGGGCCGGGACCGACCGGGCCGCCAGGGCCCCCAAGACTGCCGCCATCCTGATGTAGCGCACGAAGGGTTTCCTCTTCTTGATAGCGTGGGACGTCGAGAAGTGGGATGCGTGACTCAAGGGAATGGTCGCGGCGGGGCCGGGTGGACCACTCAGCCGTCCAACGTATCCTCCAGCCGTCCGAGGCGCCTCACCTCCGGCCACCCCGCCGCCACCAGTCCCACCACCAGCAGCGTTCCGATTCCCCCCGACACAACCGAGATCACCGGCCCGAAGAGCGAGGCCACCGCGCCGGACTCGAAGTAGCCCAGCTCGTTCGAGGTTCCGACGAAGAGGCTGTTCACCGCCGAGACTCGGCCCCGGAGCTCGCGCGGTGTGCCAAGTTGGGCGAGGGTCGACCGGATCACCACGCTCACGCTGTCGGCGGCGCCGGCGACGGCCAACGCCGCGAAGGAGAGGAGGTAGGATCGTGAAATGCCGAAGGTGATGATCGCCACGCCGAAGAGAGCTACCGCCCGAAGCAGCGCCGGCCCCGCGTGCCGGAGCGGTGGCCGGTGGGCCAGCACTAGGGTGGTTGCCACGGCGCCCATGGCCTGCGCCGCCAGGAGCCAGCCCAGTCCCGCCGGGCCGACGTGCAAAATGTCCTTGGCGTACACCGGAAGCAGCGCGACCGCGCCGCCCAGCAGCACGGCGAAGAGATCGAGCGTGATGGCGGCAAGGAGGATTCGGGTGCGCCAGACGTACCGCGCTCCCTCGAGGAGCGAATCGAGGGATGCCGCCGGCCCCGGGCGGTGCTTCGCGCGCGGGGACACGCCCGCCACCAGTCCCAGGAAGCCGAGGGCGAGAGTGGCATGCGATAGATATACCAACGCCGGATCCCGGGTCAGCGCGAGCAACGCTCCGCCGGCGGCGGGCCCCACCACCTCGGCGATCTGCCAGCCGCCGCTGTTCCACGCCACCGCGTTCTGGAACGTCTCGAGAGGGATGATTTCGGGAAGCAGCGAGCTCTTCGACGGCCCGGCGAATGCGCGGGCAGTGCCGCTCAGGCCCAGAAACACATACATCAGCGGCACCGATCCGTGGAATCGGGAAACCGCCGCGAGTCCCAACCCGCCGGCGGCGAGCGCCGCTTGCGCCGTCATCAGGACCTTGCGGCGGTCGTAGCGGTCCACCACGTGGCCCACCGGCAGAAAGAAGAGCATGATCGGCGCTACCTGCACCAGGCCGACCAGTCCGAGAGCGAGGGCCGAGTGGGTCCGCTCGTAGAGCTCCCACCCGACGGCCACTGCCTGCATCTGGAGTCCGAAGGTGCCCAGCACGTTGCCGGTCAGGTATCGGCGGAATCCCGGCTCCCGAAGCGAGCGGTAGGGGTCGTGTCGAGTTGCCCCGCTCACGGCCCCGCCGGATAGAGCGCCCGATAGACCGCGACGTTACGGAGAATGCGGCGGACGTAGTCCCGGGTCTCGACGAATTGGATCCGCTCGATGAAGACCTCGGGGTCATTCGCGGCGCCCGGAAGGGCCAGCCACTGCTCCGTCGCCTTGGCCCCCGCGTTGTATGCCGCGAGCGCCGGCTCGAGCCGCGGATAGCGCCGCAGCGCCTGGTTGAGGTGTACCACCCCGAAGTGGAGGTTGACCTCGGGCTGGTAGAGCAGGGACGTGTCCCAGTCCGCCACCCCCTCGGCCCGCGCCAGGGCCGCGCCGAGGCTGGGCAGCACTTGCATGAGGCCGCGCGCGTCTGCGGCGGAGCGGGCCTGGGGATCGAAGCCCGATTCCTGCCGGATCAGTGCGGCGACGAGCAGCGGATCAATCCCGACCCGATGAGCCTCATTCGCCAGCTCGGCGGCCAGCGGCACCGGGAAGAGCAGGCGCTGGACCGCCCCGTCGGGCGAGGCGCCGCGGGGTTCGGCCCGGAGCGCGAGATGGTAGGCCCGCGCCGCGAGACCGCGCGCGAGAAACGCAGTTGCCGCGGCGAGGAGCCCGCCGGAGCCGTTCTCGGCGTCGCGGGCAACCCGGTCGAACTCGAACCGGGCCTCGACCCGGAGTCCGATCCGCTCCAGGAGCGCCCCGCGATCGAGCGCCGCGTCGACGCCGTCGTCTCGCGCCGGAACCGCGGCCGCGACACCGGCCGCGAATCCGGGCAGGCCCAGCCGGGAGGCGGAGGGAATCGCGTAATAGGAGTTGGGGAAGCGCTCGACGACCGACTTCCATCGGACGCGGGCGCCGGTACTGTCGCGTGCGGCGAGGAGCGCCCGTCCACTCCAATACAGCGCCGCGATTCCTTCGCTGCGGTCTGCCGATCGCTCGGCCAGCATGCCGAACTCGGAGGCCGCCACTCGCGCGCTGCCGTGAAGGAATTCGAGCAGGGCCGCCTGGAATGCCGCCCGCGCTCCATGTGTGGTACCGGGGAATCGCCGCGCCACGGCCAGGTACGCCACCCGCGCTCCGCCGTCGTTGCCGTCGTCCACCAGCAGATCCGCCAGGAGGAATGCCGCCGTGGCGGCGGTGGCGGTATCGGAGACTGGGGCGGCGGCCACCCGGCGGAGGGCCGCGAGCCCGGCGGCGCGCGGGCCGGTCCGGAGCAGGCTTTTGGCGCGAAGGAATTCCGCCTGCGGGCGGAGCTCCCGGTCCCGGATCGCGGCAAAGATGGCAATGGCCTCCCGATGCCGGCCGAGGCGGGCCAGCACCGTGCCGTAGGTGAGGCGGTCGGCATCGCGCGGGGGCGTCCGCTTGAGTGCCCGCCCGAAGCCGTCGGCGGCGCGGGACAACCGGTCCACGGCGGCGGCACGGCGCGCCACCACCAGCTCCTCCTGGGCGGTCAGCGACGAGAAGTTGGCATCGAGCAGCGCGATGGCATCGCGGGCGTCGTCCGGGGCGCGCCGTGGCGTCAGGGCCCCCACCAGCTCCCGGCGGATTGCGGCGAGCCCCGTCGAATCCGGCGCGGCGCGAAGCCGGAGCCGGACCGCGGCGAGGGTGGCCCCGAGCGATTCGTAGAGCTGCGCCGCGCCGGCGGGGCTGCCGGTGCGATCCTGCGCCAGTGCCTCGGTCCAGCGAATGCGCGGCACCGCCGCGGCAAGCGTGACCTCCCGGTAGAGCGTTGCGCGCTCGGCGGAATCAGCGGTGACCCCCGCGGCGCGCAGCCGGAGCCAGTCCCCGACCAAGGGGAGCAAGACCCCAGCTCGGCGGTAGGTCAGCAGGGCGCTATCGAGGAGATTGGCCCGGTCAAAGGCCCGGGCCAGCGTTACCAGACGCGGCCCGAGCATTTCGGTCGGCGCGGTGGTGACCGCGGCGCGCGCGTCGGCCAAGGCGTCGTCGCCCCGCTCCACCAGCGCCCGCGCCAGAAGGGCCCGGCCCTCGCCGTCCTCCAGGCGGTCGATCCAGGGCTGCGCACGGAGCAGCCGCACCACTGTGGCCCAGGCGTCCCATCGGCTGGCGGCGCGCGCGGCGAGCAGGACCAGCGCCGGGTCCCGGCCGCCAGGCGAGGCGAGGAGCGGCGCGAGCGTGCGGCTGGCGCGAAAGGGACTCCC
>JBGPVQ010000150.1:0-6679 GCA_041491785.1 Gemmatimonadota bacterium
CGCGGTACCGGCGTCCACCAGGATCGCAAGGGGAAGCGAGTCGAACGGCGACGCGGTCGAGTCGGCAAACCGCTCGCTGGCAGCCGAGGGCCGGCCCCGGCTCACGGCGATGGTGACACCGGCGTCGAGAAACAGATCGGCAAGCGCCACGCCATCGGCGAGGTTGCCGCCCACCGTGCCACGAAGGTCGAGCACCAACGCGCGGGCACCCTGGGCCCGAAGCCCCTGGATAAGCCCTCGGACGCTGTCGGCCACGCCGGACGGGAACCGACGGATCCGCACCTCTGCCACCCCACCCGGCAGGCTCATTGTCGCGAGGGCAGCGGCCCGGCGGCCATTATCTCGGATGACGTCGAAGGCAAGAGCCGCCCGGAGTCCACCCCGCCGGAGCCGCAGTGTTACCCGGCTCCCCGGCTTCCCTTCGAGCAGGTGAGTCGCCAAGTCGATCCGGGCGGCGTCAACCGGTACGCTGTCGACGGCCACCAGCAGGTCCCCGCTCCGGACGCCGGCGGAGTCTGCCGGTGAACCCGGCTCGACCGCTACGACGACCATCTGTCCGTCACGTCGATCGAGATAGAGGCCCTGGGGCGCCGGTGCACCGTCCTCCTGAGGGGCGGGCTGGCCGGGCAGGAGGAGAACGGCATAGGCGTCGTTGAGCTCGTCGATCACGCCCGCAGCGGCACGGCGGTACAGCTCCTGGTCGTCCAGCGAATCGACCGCGAAGTCGCGGACGTGTTCGAGGACGCTCTCGAAGAGCTTGGTGCCGCCCACCCGGGACGCCTTGGCGGGCGCGGGACCGGGCCGGCCCAGCAGCCAGAGGCCGGCGCCGATGCACACGATGGCCGCGAGGCCACCCAGAAACCAGCGCGGGCGCATGGGCGGCTACCTCACACCCGCCGCAGCCAGCGCGGGGCGCGCCGCGCGCACAGCAGCCCAGGCCTGTTCGGCGAGGACCTCGGGTGTCAGCGTGGCGTCGAGATGGACCACGCCGGGGCCGACCTCCGCCTGGTAGCGGGCGGCAACCCGCTGGTGAAAGGCCAGTGGTTCACGGTCGAGTCGGTCGCGCATTTTGCCGGCGGCGAGCTGGCGCGCCAGCCCGACCTCGGGGGGAAGATCGAGCACCAGAGTAAGATCGGGTGAAAGGCCCCCGGTGGCGCAGCGATTCACAAACTCCACCTTGTCCAGCGGGAGTCCGCGTCCGGCCGCCTGGTACGCCATGGTCGACAGATCGTACCGATCGCTCAGGACCACGCGCCCCGCCTGAAGCGCGGGGCGAATTACGCCGAACACGAGATCCGCGCGGGCGGCCGTCATGAAGAGCAATTCCTGCTCAGGGCGCCACTCTCCAGCAGGATCAAGCAGGAGCTTGCGCAGACCCTCCGCCGCCGGAGTCCCGCCGGGCTCGCGGACCACCAGGGGGTCCTGTCCCGCGGCGCGGAGCCGCCGCGCCAGCGCGACGGACAAGGTGGTCTTCCCCGCCCCTTCGGGACCCTCGAGCACTACGAAGAATCCGTTGCTCATGCCAGGGTGATGATGCTGCTCGCGGAGCCGCGCTCGATCCCGGCGCTCATCTGCTGGTTGACCTTGGTCATCAGCTTTTCGTAGTTCGCCCGCGCGGTGACGTAGGCCTGCCCCTGAGTGCTCACCTCGAGGTCGCGGACGGCGGTCTCGTAGGCCAAAACCGTTTCCTCGTCGGGCATCTTCTTGAGCGCCACCTGTTCGTCGATCAGCCGGGCGAACTGGTCGATTTTTTCGAGGCGGCCGCGTGCTTCGGCGTCCTCCTGCAGATTCTTCTCGGCCCGCCGCAGCGTCTGGTACTCGGGCGACTGCCCGATCATCCGGCCGAGCTCTTGTGCCTTGTCCTCGATCATCGCGATTGCCCTTTGCGCGCGGTCAAATACCTCGGACGCCCGAAGAGGTCATCCCCAACACTGATCTCGTCCCAGCCCTCGGTTCGGGCCTGCGCGCCAGCCTCCGCGCTCCGGGTGGAATCTAGCTCCATCACGAGCCAGCCTCCCGGCCATAGCAGCGCCCCGGCTTCCCGTAGAATCCGTCGCGTAGCATCAAGTCCGTCGACCCCGCTCACCAGGGCGTTCCGAGGCTCCCACGCACTGACCGCCGGGTCGAGCGCCGCGTACTCGGCCTCGGTGAGATAGGGCGGGTTCGAAACGATCAGGTCGAACCGTTCACCGGGGAGGCCGACGCCGAAATCGCTCAACACCCAGCGAACCGTGAGCCCCGCCGCGCGCCCGTTCGCGGCGGCGAGCGCCAGTGCCTCCTCAGAGTTGTCCACTCCGACCACCTCAGCGAACTCGCCCTCCTGGGCCAGCGCCAGCGCCAGACAGCCGGAACCGGCGCCGAGGTCGAGCGCCCGGCCGGCGTGAACCCGACGCAGGGCGTGATCGATCACTCCTTCGGTTTCCGGCCGGGGGATGAGCGCGCGGCGATCGCATTGGATGTCCAGGTGCCGGAATCCTGCGATCCCGAGCACGTACGCCAGCGGTTCGCCGGCGGCACGTCGAGTCACCAGCTCCTCGAACCCCCGGAAGAGCTCCGGATCGGCGGCCCGCCCGCGGGCGAGGTAGGCCTCCCCGGACGAGACACGGCTCACCCATGCCCACAGACGATTGGCCTCCCGCCGCGGCTTGGGCACTCGCGCGGCCCGGAGCCGGCTCGCGGCGGCTTCGAGTGCCTCGGCCACCTTCACGATGGTCTCAGAGCGCACGCGCTTCCTCGCGGCTGGCGAGGCGGAGTGCTTTGACCAGCTCGTCCAGGTCCCCGTCGAGAATCGCGGGGAGGTTGTGAACCGAAAGGCCGATCCGGTGATCAGTGACCCGGCTCTGGGAATAGTTGTAGGTGCGAATCTTCGCGGAGCGGTCGCCGGTGCCAACCTGGGCCTTCCGCGCCTTGGCGCGGGCGGCTTCCTGGTCGGCGATCATCCGGTCAAGGATGCGGGCCCGGAGCACCGACATCGCCTTGATCTTGTTCTGCAGCTGGGATTTCTGGTCCTGCTGCTGCACCACCGTCCCGGTGGGCAGATGGGTAATCCGTACCGCGCTGTCGGTGGTATTCACGCTCTGCCCGCCGGGGCCGCCGGAGCGGAAGACGTCGATCCGCAGGTCGCTCGGCTCGATCTTGACGTCGACTTCCTGCGCCTCCGGGAGCACCGCCACGGTCGCGGCGGAGGTGTGGATCCGCCCCTGCGATTCGGTGGCGGGTACCCGCTGTACCCGATGGACGCCGGATTCCCGCCGGAAGAGTCCATACGCGTCGTTGCCTCGAATGGCGATGATGGCCTCCTTCACGCCACCGAGCGTCCCGTCGCTGACCGACAGCGGCTCGACCTTAAGGCGGTTCCGTTCAGCGAAGCTGGTATACATCCGGAGGAGATCGGCCGCGAACAGCGCCGCCTCGTCCCCGCCGGTGCCGGCGCGAATTTCGACGATGGCATCACGGTCTTCGAGGGGGTCGCGGGGAAGGAGGAGCTCCTCGAGCTCAGACTCGAGCGCCGCGATCTCCGCAGGAAGCCGCTCGACGTCCGCCGTTACCAGCGCCGCGAGCTCGGGATCGGTCTCATCGGCCAGACCCCGCGCCTGCTGCAACTCGTCTTTCAGTCGGAAGAGCCGGTCGGTGAGCCGGACGATAGGCTGGAGCCTGGCGTGCTCGCGGCCCAGGGCGGTGAGGCGGTCCGAATCCTTGGCGACTGCCGGGTCGGACAGTGCCGCGGAGACCTCCTCCGCCCGCGCGAGCGCCTGGCGGAGTCTGGCCTCCACGGGTTACGACGTGGCGGTGGGGGCCGCCCGCTCCGAGCCGTACTTCCGGCGGAACCGGTCGACTCGGCCGGCGGTATCCAGCAGGCGCTGCTTCCCGGTGAAATAGGGATGGCAGGCGTTGCAGACTTCCACGTGAATCGACACCGCGGTGCTTCGGGTGTCGAAGGTGTTTCCGCACGCACACTTGACGGTGATGGTGCGATACATGGGATGCGCGTTGGGCTTCACGGTCGTACTCCGTAAGTCGTTGCGAGCCATAGAATTTAGACGCGAACCCGCGAGCAGGCAACCCGCCCGCCGGAAACGACATTTGACACCCCGAGGGGGCGCTCCCTATGCTCCGGTTGCTCACTTGTCCGGGAGGGCGAATGTCGGTCGATGTGCTCGAGGTGCTCCGCTCCGTCCCACTCTTCCGCCAGGTGCCGGACGCTGATCTGCAGGCGCTGGCCCAGCTGGTGCGGGAGCGCTCCCACACGAAAGGGAGCGTCATCCTGTCCCAGGGTGACTCGGGTGACGCCCTTTTCCTGATCCGAACCGGACAAGTCAAGGTGACGGTCATCGCCGAGGATGGCCGGGAGGTGATTCTCTCGGTGCTCGGGAGCGGGAGCTTCTTCGGAGAGATGGCCCTCCTCGACGACGAGCCCCGCTCGGCACACGTCATCGCCATGCAAGACTGCACGCTGCTCCAACTGCGGCGGGACGACTTCCGCGCCCGGCTCCGGCTTTCCCCGGATCTCTCTACCTCGCTCCTCCGCGAGCTTTCCCGCCGGCTCCGCCGGGCCGACGACACGATCGCGAGCCTGATGCTGCTGGATGTCAACGGGCGCATCGCCCACCTCTTGCTCGAGCTGGCCCGCGAGGAGGGGGGCAATGAGGGAGCCCGGATCGCCCGGCGCCTCACCCACGCCTCGCTCGGCCAGATGGTGGGCGCCAGCCGGGAGACGGTGTCTCGCACCATGCGAAATCTCGTGCTCCGCAATGTGATCGCCGTCACCCGGCGGGAGATCACGCTGCTCGACCTCGGCGCGCTCCGCCTGGCCGCGTTGCAGGCGTGAGGGTCACTTTCTGGGGCACCCGAGGGTCCGTTCCGGTCCCCGGTGGCGCCACGGCACGCTACGGCGGCAACACCCCATGTGTCACGGTGGAGCACGGTAGAGGCCTCCTGGTGCTCGATGCCGGTACCGGGATCCGCCGTCTGGGCGAGGCGCTCCGGGCCCGCTCCAGCGAGACGCCGATCGACCTGCTGCTTTCCCACGTGCATTGGGATCACATCCAGGGCCTGCCCTTCTTCGCCCCGGTGCACGATCCGGCAATGCGCGTCCGGGTCTTCGGCCCCACGCCGGACCTAAAGCCACTGCGCGAGACGCTCCTTGGGCAGATGTCGCCACCGGTTTCCGTGCCGGCCTACGCCGAAGCGGCGGCGCGAATGGAGGTGACCGAGATCACAGCGGGGCGATTCGAAACCGGCAACTTCACCATCAGAACCGTCCCGCTTCGTCATCCTGGAAGGACGCTGGGATTTTCGGTTTCGCCGGCGGGCGGGGGCCAGACGGTCAACTACTTGACCGACAATGAGTTGGGTGAATGGACCGGCACGCCGGAGTGGCAGGCGGGACTGGTAGCGTTCTTGCGCGGTGGAGAGGTCCTGATTCACGACGCGACCTGGAACGATGCCGAGGCGGCCGGGCGAAGCGGATGGGGTCACTCGAGCGCGTCGCAGGCGGTGGACCTCGCGGTCGCAAGCGGGGTGCGGAGGCTGATACTCTTCCACCACGCGCCGGACCACGGAGACGATGACGTAGATCAATTGCTGGCCGAGGCGCGCCGTCGAGTGGCGGCCGCCGGGGTCAAGCTGCTGGTCGAGGCGGCGGCCGAAGGGTCGTCGCTCGACCTCTGAGGAGGACGAGATGAGGATGCCACCTGCTGTCCGACGGCTCGCGTCGTTATCGCTGCTCCCGATGCTGGCGGCGGCGGTCCCGCTGCGCGCCCAGGATTCCCGCCCTGGCCTCGCCGTGCTGCCGTTCGAAAACGGTGGGAGCTACGGCAAGGACCGGGAGGAGTTCGAGGCGCTGCGAAAGGGAGTCGCGGCGATGCTCATCAGCGAGCTGGCCCAGAACCCCGCAGTGCGCCTGGTGGACCGCGCGGAGACCCAGCGGCTGCTCGACGAGCAAGGCCTGGCAGTGGCGGAGCGGGTGGATGCCGCCACGGCGGCCAAGGTCGGTAAGCTGGTGGGTGCCCGGTACATGATCACCGGATCGTTCATCGATCTCTATGGCGATTTCCGGATCGACGCCCGGATGATCAACGTCGAAACCGGCGAGATCATGAAGGTGGTGCGGAGCGACCCCAAGCTGCACGACCGCCGCGACATGTTCAAGATGATCCAGTCGGTGGCCGAGCGGATCATGACCGATACCAAGCTGCCCGCGCTTCCGGCTGCCGCCGCCCAGCGCGCGGCCGCCAAACAGGTGCCGACCGAGGCGTTGGCGCTTTTCAGCCGAGCGCTGCTCTATCAGGATCGCGGCGACAAGGCGAAGGCAGTGGAATACTACCAGAAGGCGCTGGCGGTCTTCCCGGAATACGCGGAGGCCAACGAAGGGCTCAAGAAGGCCCGGGGGTCCTGAGGCCAAGAACCAGCCCCGCGTGCACCGGCAGCGCGAGGGCGATCAGCTCGAGATTCTTCTGTTGGAACGCCGGCAGGAGTTTGAGCACCAACCCCAGCGCCGCCAGCGCCGCCACCGCGAGCGCCAGGCGGCGCGCGGGCTGCCGGGCCCACACCTTGCCGCGCAGCGCGGCGGGAAGGACGATCGCAAGGGCCAGCGCGAGCAGGTTGAACAGAAAGAGATTCTCGTTGCGGTGGGCGGCAATGTGGCTGCTGAACCCCCAGAGCCAGGTGAGAATCAGCC
>JBGPVQ010000151.1:0-6646 GCA_041491785.1 Gemmatimonadota bacterium
CCCATCAAGCGGCCCAACAGAACCCACAACCCCGCGAACGGGATCGTGCGCTTGAGCCGGATGCCTTCGTGGAAGATTGAGCGGAATTCCCGCTCCTCCCACCCCAGGCCTCGAAAGAACGCCGGCGCGTCCGCCGGGCCGAAGACGAACGGGGCATTCCCCTTTGCCACCACCGGCCCCCAATTCTTTCCCATCATCTTGAGCAGACCGGGGCTGGCGAGGTCGGTGAGCCAAAGCCCAAACGACGGCTGCGCGTGCAGGTCGGTCGCCAGTCCCGCCACCGCCGCTTCGGGCAGGTAGACCAGCAGCCCCTCGGTGATAACCAGCACGCGGGGGGCCGCGCCGCCAATTCGTTCGAACAGCGCCCGCCGCCCGGGAACGTCAGCCAGGTCGAGGCGAACCCCCTCGTACCGGCAGGTGGTTTGCTCCTGCGCCAGCGTCGACTCCTTGAGGTCGATCATTTCCGGGTGATCCACGTCCACCCACTGGAGCGAGGCCGGGAGGGTCAGCCTCCAGGGCCGGGCGTCGAGTCCCGCGGCCAGATTCAGGACGCAGTCCACTCCTTCCTCCGCAATAGTGCGGAGGATGATCTCGTCCATCACCGCGGTACGGACGACCATCGGCCAGGCGAACGCCCGCCCCTTCGGCATTCCCTGCACGATGGCCTCGCCACGGGGGCCGGCCAGCCGCCGGGCAAAGGGATCCCGGAAGATCGCATCGGGTCGCTCCGTCTCCATGGCGCGGTAGACGGCAACCCAGCGGGCCGTGTCCGAGATGTGGGAGATCAGGGGCGTATCGGCCATAGCGCAGGGAAGATCTACGCCCCCCGACCCCGGCGCCAGCGCCCGGGGACGGCACCGCTGGCGGAACGGTCGCGACCGGCCATATTCCATCGGCTGGATCCTCGGGCTGCATATCCCCTACGATCGGAGCGTCTGACCGCTTGGCGTCAATTCTGGATCGCCTGAAGAGCCGGCTGGCCGACCGCTACGACATCGAGCGGGAGCTCGGCAAGGGCGGCATGGCCACGGTCTTCCTGGCGAAGGACCTCCGCCATGATCGCGAAGTCGCGATCAAGGTCCTGCATCCGGAGCTCTCGGTTTCGATCGGGGCCGAACGCTTCGAGCGCGAGATCAAGCTCGCCGCCAAACTCCAGCATCCGCACATCCTCGGGCTCTACGATTCGGGGGAGGCCGACAGTCTCCTCTACTACGTCATGCCCTTCATCAAGGGCGAGTCACTGCGAGATCGGCTGGAGCGGGAGGGGCAGCTCCCGATCGACGACGCGATCCAGATCTGCCTCGAGGTCGCCGAAGCCCTGGGGCACGCCCACGCGGCGGGAATCGTTCATCGGGACATCAAGCCGGAGAACATCCTCCTCTCCGGAGGCCACGCCCTGGTCGCGGACTTTGGAATCGCCCGGGCGGCAACCGAGGCCGGCGGACACAAGCTCACCCACACCGGGATGGCGGTAGGGACCCCGGTCTACATGTCGCCCGAACAGGCGGTGGGTGATTCGGTGGGTCCGACCTCCGATCTCTACAGCCTGGGCTGCATGCTGTACGAGCTGCTGGCCGGCGAGCCGCCCTTCACCGCGAAGAACCCCCAGGCGCTCATGGCGCGGCACTCCATGGAAGCGGTGCCGAGCGTCCGGATCGTCCGGAACACCGTGCCTGAAGAGGTCGAGGACGCGATCTTCGCCTCGATGGCCAAGGTGCCGGCGGACCGTCCCCAGAGCGCGGCGCAGTTCATGGAGATGCTCGGCCTTCCCATGGGGGCGACGGCATCCCGCCGGACCTCGATCCGGCACACCGCCTCCCGGCGGGTGCCCACCGGCACGTACCGGGCGGCGCCCGAGGAGGCGCCCGCCTGGTGGCGGCGGCCCTGGGTGATGGCCGTCGCCGCCCTGGTGGTGGTTGGTGGGACGTTTGCAGGGTGGAAGGTGTTCGCGGGATCGAAGGCACCGGTGCGGACTGCGGCGGAGCTGGCCCGCGCCAAGAAGATTGCCGTCCTCTATTTCACCTCGCCCAGCGCGCCCGATCTGGTCCCGGTCGCCGACGGCTTGACCGAGGCGCTGATTCATTCGCTCAAGGACGCGAAGCTCGAAGTCGTCTCTCGCAATGGTGTCGCTCCCTACCGTGGCACTGAAGTGGCGAGGGACAGCATCGCCCGCGCGCTCAACGTGGGAACCTTGATCGAGGGCTCCCTCGTCCCGCAGGGATCCGACCGGGTCCAGGTGACGACCTGGCTTACCGACCGGGATGGGAATGATCTCGGCAGGCGCACCAACTTCGTGATTCGCCGGGATTCGCTGCTCGCGGCCGAGCAGGCGGTGGCGGATGCCGCTTCGCGAAAACTTCGCGAACAACTCGGACTGACTTTCCAGTTGGTGGAGAGCCAGGCGCGCGCCGGCAACCTCACGGCCTGGACGCTGCTCCAGCGCGGCGAGAAGATTCGCAAGGACGCTGAACACGCCGCTCTGGCCGATGAGAAGAGCGCCGGACCGTTGCTCGTCCAGGCCGACTCGCTCCTGCAGCTGGCCGCCGCCGCCGATCCCAAGTGGATCGACCCGGTGGTCCTGCGGGGGGAGGTGGCGTTGCAGCGCGCCCGGGTCGACCCCGACGAGGCGGAGAAGGCGCGATGGCTGCAGACCGGCAAAGGTTATGCGGAAGCGGCGCTCAAGCTCGACCCCGCCAACGCCAGGGCCCTGGCGCTTCGCGGCACGCTCCAATGGGGGGAATGGCGGCTGGCACTCACCCCCGATCCGGTGGCCCGAGGCGAGCTGCTCAAGGGCGCCGAGGCGGATCTGCAAAGCGCGGTGACCGGCGATCCGACGCTGGCCTCCGCTTACGCGACTCTGAGCCAAATCCACTATGCGAAGAAAGACGTCTTCTCGGCGCTTACCGCGGCTCGCAACGCCTACGCCGCGGACGCGTATCTGAGCAATTCCGATGTCATTCTTGCCCGGCTCTTCTACACGTCATATGACACCGAACAATTCGCCGACGCCACAACTTGGTGCGACGAGGGTAACCGCCGATTTCCTCGGGACCACGAATTCACGCTGTGCCGGCTCTGGTTGATGACCACTCCCGACTCCAAGCCGAACATAGCCGAGGCCTGGCGGCTCGTGGCACGGGTGGACTCGCTCGCCCCGCCTGCCGAGCGCGCCAACGTGTCCCATCTGGCGCAGATCCTCGTCGGCGGGGCGATCGGCAAGAAGGTGGCGGGGGCCGTGAGCCCCCTGGTAGACAGCGCCCGGCGGGTGCTGGTGCGCGCCCGGGTCGATGCCCAGGCCGATCCCAGCCACGAGTTGGGAGGGTACGAGGCCGTCATGCGGATTCAAATGGGAGATTTCGACGAGGCCATCGCCCTGCTGAAACCCTACGTCGCCCTCCACCCCGACCACTCCTTCGTGATCGGTGGCAACATCCACTGGTGGTACCGGGAGATTCGCAACCGTCAGGGATTCCAGGTCCTGATGGCGCAGCGTCGCTGAACACCTGGGGGTTTTCGCTGACGGGATGCGACGGAAATGTGGCGGTGTCGAGCCGGGTTGTTGCGGCGGGTCCACAGGGAGGGGTCGCCCGATGACCTGGGGCGGGTACACCGCCCACGGGTGAGGCGAAGCCGCCACTGTTCCGCCGGTTCCCTCAGTCCGGAAGCGTTCGATAGGGCGGGAGGGGTCTATCGCAACGAAAGTTACGGGAGTATGCTTGTCGAGAATCTGCGCAGGGTGCCGAATCGTCCCTATCGACCCAGCGAACCGCACGAACGTAAGTAAGGAGCCCCCGTCATGAACGGTCGCGCATTGGCGTATCTGTCAATCTTGTCACTGGCTGCCTGCCAGGTCACTGATTCCACCCGGCCCACCATCAACCAGCCGTCCGGTCCGTCGCTCAGCATCTCGGATGGGAGCCATTCGAGCGGCAATGTGGATTTCTTCTTTCTCCCACCCATTGTGCTACCCGGCGCGCCGATCCTGGCGAACTGGACCCGCAACGGCTTCAATCCGTCCCTGATGCCGGACGTGGTGATTTGCCAACTGAACGAAACCAACCCCGCCCTCATCACCCCGGCCACGCTCTGCAAGCCACCAGCAGGGGGCCTCCCCGTCACCATCAGCGGCGCGGACGTGAAGAAGCATTTTCCTCCCGGAGCCGAGCCTTCCAACCCGTTTTCGAATCTCGAGGATCTCATCGCGCATTACCACGCCAAGTATCTGGTTTCGAGTTCGTGCAACAAGACGTATTTCCTTCGAGTCCGGGTGAAGGTGGGGAGCGTCGAGCTCGGGTTCGCCGACGTGCAGTGCGTGACCAGCCTCCTCGAGCTCTTCAAGGTGGACTACAAGAAATTCGGCGCCGTCTTCCGCGGTACGACGTTGCAGATCCCCTTCCGGATCGAGCAGTACGCGCTCTGCCCGACGCCGGGCGTCGGACCCTGCTCGACCGCGACGGTGGGTGCCACCGGCGGTGTGGTGACCCTGGGAACCGGTGACCAGACCGTGGGCACGGACATTCCACCAGGAGCTCTCACCCAGGCGACCACGATTACCGTGAAGCCCTGCGCCAACGCCAGTTTGCCGATCGATCTTCCTCAGTTCGGGACCTGTGTTACGGTCCTGAGTGATCCGGAAGTTGACGGGGACAATGCCCTCAACCTTCCCGCGACGGTGTTCGATTGCTCGATACACGACGACCCGGGCCTTCCCCTGCATCCACAGCAGGACCTCGTTACCCTGCATCGATTGCATAACGGGATCGTGGAGGCACTGCCTCATTCCGGAGATCACTGCCCCACCAGTGTGGGGGCGACTGCCAGTGTGAAGGGCTTCCTGGCAGCGCTGACCCATGGCGACTGGAAGGCCGCCCGAGGGCAATTGGTCGGATTGTTGGCTCCGAAGCCCCTCTACGCCCGCCGGATAGACCAGGGCGCGGGCGGGGCGACCAAGAAGTTCAGCGACTTCAAGTTCGCACTGCCGTGCGCGGCGGTGAAGGGGGCGGGGGATGGTCAGACCGCCCTGCCGGGAAGCCTGCTTCCCTTCGCTCCCACGGCGACATGCCGCGACCTCCTCGGCAACCCGGTGGCGGGTGCCACCCTCAAGTTCGAGGGTGACGGAGTCTCGGCAGTATCCCTGGTGACGCCCAGTGGCGCTGGGGAGGTCTCGGTGCCCTGGACGATTCCGAACGTTGGGGCGAACACCCTCACGGTCAGTGGGCGCGGAGTCGGCGGCGCCGATTTCAGTGGCCCGCGCTCGGGTGTCGACCCGTTCATGGCCTTCCCGTTCCTTGGAAGCCTCGGCGGCCCCACTCCCGAGACTGGCACCGAGTCGGGACCGGTGGAGCTGCAGACCGGGTCGGTGGCGTTCACGGCCACCGGAACCAACACGTTGTTCGCGTACAGCTCCGGTGGCCATCGGTACCTCCTGACCGGTGAGGGGGGAGAAGCCGGATTCGAGGGGACGGGGTACGATGATTCCGCTTGGTTGCTCGGAACGGCGCCCTTTGGCGGCGAGCTGATCACCTATGACGGTTGTACCCTCTACAATGCCGGACACCCGACCAATTGGCCGATTGGGAGTACCTCCGAGGGTGGAGGGAGGGACCTCCTGATCCGCCGCAGCTTCAACCTCCCGGGTCCGGCCACGATCAAGGTCAGTGTCGCGATTGACAATGACGTCCAAGTTTTCCTGAACGGCACCGACATCAGCGGCGGCCTCGTGACGCACGAGGGGTGCGCGGAGCGGCCGACTGGCCCGGCATTCGTCTACTCGGGTGCGGGAGTGACGGGATCAAACCTGCTGGCCATTCGCGGCCGCGACCGTGGAGTGATCAGCTATCTCGACTTCGAAGTGGTGCGGGTGCCGTAGTAGCGTCTCGACTCATTTTCCAGGAAGGGCGGCGCCTCCCGGCGCCGCCCTTCGTGGTTCAAGGCGTCGCTGTTGCATGCCGATACCTCTCGAACCACGCCAGAATGTACGCCACCTTGGCGATCAGATTGCTCGGCTTGTCGGCGATCTCGTGGGAGGCATCGGGAATCCGCACCATCGCGGTCGGGACCTTCCGGATCTTGAGCGCCCCGTAGAACTGCTCCGCCTCGCTGCTCGGCGTGCGCCAGTCCACTTCCCCGGTCACCAGCATCGTCGGGGTGGTGACACTGCCGACATACGTGATCGGCGACCGGCGGGCATACTGCTCCACATTCGCCTTGTCCCATGGCACCCCGGGGAACCAGTAGCGGGAGAAGAAAGACAGGCCGTCCGAGGTCAGCACGAAGCTGGACCAGTTGATCACCGGCTTGGCCACGACCGCCGCCCGAAACCGGGTGGTGTGGCCCACGATCCAGGCGGTGAGCACGCCGCCGCCGCTGCCGCCGGTGACGAAGAGGCTGTCGGGCGCCACATACCCGCGCCCGATGAGACTGTCCACCCCGGTCATCAGGTCGTCGTAATCGTGGTCGGGGTAGTCGTGGTGAATCAGATTGCCGAATTCCTCACCATAGCTGGTGCTCCCGCGCGGGTTGGTGTACAGGACCACGTACCCCGCCGCGGCGTACAGCTGGATGTCGGCCGTGAACCGGGGGCCGTAGTTGGCGAAGGGCCCCCCGTGAATCTCCAGGACCATCGGATACTTCCGGAGCGGATCGA
>JBGPVQ010000152.1:0-6619 GCA_041491785.1 Gemmatimonadota bacterium
AGGGTATCGTGATCGGTGAGGGCGATGGCTGCGAGCCCGAGTCCGGCGGCGCGGCGCACCACTTCGGCGGGCCGGAGGAGCCCGTCCGAGGCGGTTGAATGCATATGGAGGTCGATCGTTCCGGCGGGGCTCAGCGGCGATACCCCAGCTCGGGTGTCGTCCAGGAGGGCTGGGAAACCCGGAGCAACGCCGTGAGGTCCGCGTCGCTCAACTGGCCCAGCGAAGACTCGCGATCCTTCGCGAGCATGGGGGAGTACCGTACCGCCCGTTCCTCGCGCGGCGGAGGGGCTAGCCGGGTAAAGCGGAGCGCGAACTCATCCTTGTCGTACTGGGTGATCCGGCCGGTAGGCGAAACCGCCCAGCGCTCGCCGTTCACCTCGAAGGTACGTCCCGACATATCTCAGCGTTCCTCCAGCGGGACTTCGGTCCACAGGGGTCCGGCATCGGCCGCGTAGTCCGCGATGGCGTGCAGCCGTTGCTCGAGGGCCGCATCCTCCGGCTCGGGCCGCCTGCGGCTCCGGTGAGCCTCCACCGACCGGCTCTCGCTGAACTCGAGAAAGGTGTCGGGAGCCTCGGTGCTGCGGAACACCCAGAGCGATTCCCCCCGCGCGCGCATCCGTTGGGCGAGCCGGCCCAGCGTCGCAAGATACTCCGGCTGGTGCCGGGACGGCACGGTGGCGCGACAAGCAGTCAGGACGCGCGGCATCGGCTCACACGGCGTTTTCGGGGAACTCCTCGAGGGCGGTGCGAAGATCCGCGAGGAACCGGTCGGCGTCGGCGCCGTCCACGATCCGATGGTCGAACGAAAGCGCGAGCATCCCGGTGGTGCGGATGCCGATGGAATCGCCGCCGTCCGGCGCGGTGAGCACCACAGGGCGCTTTCCGATCGATCCGACGGAGAGAATCGCCGACTGGGGCTGATTCAAGACCGGCAGCCCCACGAAGGTCCCCAACCCGCCCGGATTGGTGATGGTGAAGGTGCCCTTCTGCACCTCATCGGGGGAGAGCTTCTTGCCGCGGGCCCGCTCGGCCAGATCGTTGATGGTGCGCGCGATGCCGAGGAGATTGAGCTCGTCGGCCCGGCGGATCACCGGCACGATCAAGCCCCAGTCCAATGCAACGGCGATGCCCAGGTTGACCTCGCGCCGATAGATGGTGCTTTCTCCCATCACCGATGCATTGAGCACCGGGTGCTTCCGGAGCGTCTGCGCCACGGCGGAAGCGATGAAGGCGAGAAAGGTCAGGTGCACGCCGCGCTCGGTGTATTGCGCCTTGTGCTTTGCGCGGAGGCCCGCGATCCCGGTGTAGTCCACTTCGATCAAGCTCTGCACGTGGGCCGAGACCCGGCGGGACATGATCATGTGATCGGCGGTGAGCTTCCGGATCCGCGACCACGGCTCCACCCGATCGCCTTCCCAGGGCTCCACCACCGGACCGGGCACGACGCGCACCCCGGGGCCGATCGTGAGGTCGGCGGACGCCGCCGGGCTGCCTGGGCGGCCGGAGGGCGCGGCCCCGGCCGCCGGTGCGCCCGATCCGATGAACGACAGCACATCGCTCTTGGTGACCCGGCCGGCGAGCCCGGATCCCGGGATGGCGCTGATGTCCAGATTGTGCTCGGCGGCAATCTTGCGCACCACCGGTGTGGACTTGGTCCGAAGACGCTCCTCGAGCGACTGGTCCGCGCGGGCGCCGGAAGGCTGGACCGCGGGACGGCTCGGCGGCGGCGGCGGAGCGGGTGCCGCGGCCGCCGGAGGGGCGGCCGGCTTGGGCGCGGCAGGGGCAGCAGTCGGCGCCGGAGGGGCGGCCACCGCGCCGGCCTCGGTCTCCAGTCGGGCGACCACCGTCTGCACCGCGACGGTCTGCCCCTCCTGAACCAGGATCTCCGCCAGCACGCCGGCCGCGGGCGCCGGGATTTCGGCGTCCACCTTGTCGGTGGAGATCTCGAACATCGGCTCGTCGCGTTTGACCGCGTCGCCGACCTTCTTGAGCCACTTGGACAACGTGCCCTCGGCGATAGACTCGCCCATCTGGGGCATTACGACATCGATCTTTGCCATGCGATAATCTCCTAGTACTTCGCCAGCCAGCGCGCCGCCTTCACAATATCCTCGACCTGCGGCAGCACAAAATCCTCGAGCGTCGGGGCGTAGGGCAGCGGCACATCGTGGGCACAGACCCGCTTGACCGGCGCGTCCAGCCATTCGAACGCCATATCGTTGATGCGGGCGGTGATCTCCCCGGCCACCCCGCCGGTCCGGGTGTCCTCGTGCACGATGAGGACCCGATTGGTCTTCTTGACGGTGGCCACGATGGCGTCGTCATCGAGCGGCAGCAGCGTTCGAAGGTCCACCACCTCGATCGACAGCCCGTCTTCCCGGTCGAGCCGTTCGGCCGCCTCCAGGGATTTCCAGAGCATCGCCGACCAGGTGAGGATGGAGAGGTGTTTCCCCTCGCGAACCACCCTGGCGCGCCCAATCGGCGTCAGGATTTCCTCGTCCGCCGGCAGGTCTTCCTTGATCCGCCGGTAGAGATACTTGTGCTCAAAGTAGAGGACCGGGTCGTCGTCGCGGATCGCGGCCTTGATGAGACCCTTGGCATCCCGCGCGGTCGCGGGCGCCACGATCTTGAGGCCCGGCGTGTGCAGGAACGCCGCCTCCGGGTTCTGGGAGTGGAAGGGCCCGCCGCGCACGTAGCCACCGGCGGGCCCGCGCACTACCATCGGAGTGGAGAGCCCCGCCCGGTAGCGCGCCGTGGCGACGTAGTTGGTCAGGATCGAGTACGCGCAGGAGATAAAGTCGATGAATTGCATCTCGCAGACCGGCCGGAGCCCCATATGCGCGGCGCCGGCCGCCGCACCGACGATCGCGGTCTCGGCGATGGGGGTATCGATGACCCGCTCCGCCCCGAAACGCTGTTGAAACCCCTCGGTGACCTTGAACGCCCCGCCGTAGGCCCCCACATCTTCCCCGATGAGAAAGACCCGCTCGTCCCGGGCCATCTCCTCGGCGAGCCCCTCCTTGAGCGCCTGCAGATAGGTGACCTCAGGCATCGAGCCTCCGGTACCACTCGAGCTCGGCCCGCGGCGGATCGCGGGTAACCGCCTCCAGCGCGGAGAGCGGCTCGGGCAGCGGCTCGTTCTCGCACTGGGCCGTGGCGGCCTCGATTTCCGCGGTCACCCGCGCGTCGACCGCGGCGAGCTCGGCCGCGGCCGCCCAGCCCGATTCGATGAGCCGCCGGTGATACCGGTCGATGGGATCCTTGGCGGCCCACTCCGCGAGCTCCCCCGCGGGCACGTAGGACTGATTGTCGTGCTCGGCGTGGCCCTTCCGGCGGTAGGTCAGCAGTTCGATCAGGGTGACACCGCCGCCGGCACGGGCGTGATCCACCGCCCGGCGCGTCACCTGGTAGACCGCCAGCACGTCGTTTCCGTCGGCCTGCTCGCCGGGGACCCCGTAACCCGCCGCCTTTTCCACCAGATGCTTGACCGCCGACTGCTTCTCCGTCGGCGTGGAGTAGGCATATCCGTTGTTCTCGGCCACGACGACGAGGGGAAGCCGCTGAACCGCGGCGAAGTTCATCCCTTCGTGGAACGCCCCGGTGCTCATCGCACCGTCCCCGACATAGACCAGCCCGACCCGGTCCTGGTGCTTCATCCGGAAGGAGAGCGTAACGCCGGCCATGACCGGCACCATGTCACCCAGATGCGAAATCTGGCCGAGGAATCCGCGCTCGAGATCGTTGAAGTGGATGTTGAGCTCGCGGCCGCGGGTGGGGCTCCCCGCCTTGGCCATGTACTGCCGGAGCACCTCGAGCGGCGTGGCGCCCTGCACCAGCATGGAGCCGAGGTTCCGGATCAGCGGGGAGAGGATATCTCCCTTGGAACGGTCCAGCGCATACGCGCTCCCGACCGCGTCGGCTTCCTGGCCCAGGGAGCGGAACAGGCCGCCGATGACCTTGGTCTGGCGGTACAGGTTGACCAGCTTCTCTTCGAGCGACCGGGTGAGCCGCATGAAGTAGTACATCTCATGCAGCTCGACCCGGGAGAGTCCGGCGGGCATCGGCTGACCGGAGACCGTCGAGGCCGACGAAGGACCCATGTGGCGCTACGCCGCCGCGGGGCTCTCGATCCGCATCTTGTAGAAGGAGCGGTACACGAAAACGATCGAGATGAACAGGAAGAGCGCGGCCAACGCGTGTCCCAGGGTGGCCCCCCCCTGGTTGGTGAGCGAGACGGCGAGCTCGACCGCCAGGAGTCCGAACAACGTGGTGAACTTGATGATCGGGTTGAGCGCGACCGAGGAGGTGTCCTTGAACGGATCGCCGACGGTGTCGCCGACCACCGTGGCGGCGTGGAGCGGGGTGCCTTTCTGCTTGAGCTCGACTTCGACGATCTTCTTCGCGTTGTCCCAGGCGGCGCCGGCGTTGGCCATGAAAATGGCCTGGTACAGCCCGAACAGGGCGATCGAGATCAGGTAGCCGACGAAGAAGAACGGCTCCACGAAGGCGAATCCGAGGGTACCGAAGAATACCGCAAGGAAGATGTTGAACATCCCCTTCTGGGCGTACAGGGTGCAGATCTCCACGACCTTCTTGCTGTCGCTCACCGAGGCCCTGGTGGTCCCTTCCAGATTGATGTTGGCCTTGATGAATTCCACCGCCCGGTAGGCGCCGGTGGTGACCGCCTGGGTGGAGGCGCCGGTGAACCAGTAGATGACCGCACCGCCGCTGATCAGGCCCAGCAGGAACGGCGGGTGCATAAGCGAGAGCATTTCCAGGTTGGTGGTGAGCCCGTTGGTGAGCGCCACGATGATCGCGAAGATCATGGTGGTGGCGCCGACCACCGCGGTGCCGATCAGGACCGGTTTGGCGGTGGCCTTGAAGGTGTTGCCGGCGCCGTCGTTCTCCTCGAGTAGGTGCTTGGCCCTGGCGAAATTGACGTCGTAACCCTCGTCCCGCTTGATCTGGGCGGCGAGCCCCGGCACTTCCTCGATCAACGAGAGCTCATACACCGATTGGGCGTTGTCGGTGACCGGCCCGTAGGAATCGACCGCGATGGTCACCGGCCCCATGCCGAGGAAACCGAACGCGACCAGGCCGAAGGCGAAGACCGCCGGCGCGGCCATCAAGCTGCCCAACCCCATCGTGCTCACTCCATAGGCAATACTCATCAGCGCCACGATGGTGAGCCCGAGCCAATAGGCGCTGAAATTGCCGGCCACGAACCCGGAGAGGATGTTGAGCGAGGCCCCGCCCTCCCGGGTGGAGGTCACCACCTCCCGCACATGGCGGGACTCGGTCGAGGTGAACACCTTCACGAACTCCGGAATGATCGCACCGGCAAGGGTACCACAGGTGATGACCGTGGAGAGCTTCCACCAGAGCGTTCCATCACCCAGGGTCTGGATCAGGAGGAAGGAGATCCCGTAGGTCAGCACGATCGACACGATCGACGTCAGCCAGATCAGCGTGGTCAGCGGCGTCTCGAAATTCATCTTGTCGGCGTTCGCGAAGCGGGCCCGGGCGATGGCGGCGTTGAGCAGGTAGGAGACGCCGCTCGCGATGACCATCAGCACCCGCATCATGAAGATCCAGACCAGCAGTTGGGCCTGGGTGGCCACCCCGGGCACCGCCAGGAGGATGAAGGAGATGAGGGCAACGCCGGTGACCCCGTAGGTCTCGAATCCGTCCGCACTGGGGCCCACCGAGTCGCCCGCGTTATCGCCGGTACAGTCGGCGATGACTCCCGGGTTCCGCGCGTCGTCCTCCTTGATGTTGAAGACGATCTTCATCAGATCGGCCCCGATATCGGCGATCTTGGTGAAGATACCGCCCGCGATGCGGAGCGCTGCGGCGCCGAGCGATTCGCCGATGGCAAACCCGATGAAGCAGGGGCCGGCGTAGGCTCCCGGGATGAAGAGGAGAATGCAGAGCATGATCAGCAGCTCGACGCTGATCAGCGCCATGCCGATGCTCATTCCCGATTTGAGCGGGATTTCGTGCAGCGGAAACGGTTTGCCGCGAAGGCTGGCATAGGCCGTCCGGGAGTTGGCGAAGGTGTTGATCCGGATGCCGAACCAGGCCACTCCGTAGCTCCCCGCGATGCCGACCAGGCTGAAGATCAGGATGATGGCGACCCGGAACGGCTCGAAGTGACGGAGCACACCGAAGTAGAGCGCGATCACCAGCCCGATGAACACTTCAAGGATCAGAATGAACTTCCCCTGGGTGACCAGGTAGGTCTTACAGGTCTCGTAAATGAGCTCGGAGATCTCCAGCATCGACTGGTGGACCCGCATCCGGCGAAGCTGGGAGTACATGGTGAGCCCGAAGAGGAGCCCCAGCGCGCAGACCACCAGCCCCGACATGAGCAGAGTCCGCCCCGAGACGCCCAGGAACTGCTGGCTGCTCAGATCCGGGACCACTAGGTTGGCCTCCCCCCCTTCCGAGGCCGCGGCGGCGGCCTGCGCGAAGGCCAGGGCGGGCGTCAGCACCAGTACCGACAGGGCGACGAGCGGACGAAGGACTCGACGGCTCAAGACGGCCATCCAGGTCATGATCGAAGCTCTCCGAATTGCGGGGGCACGGATAGAGGCCCGGACGGGTCTGTCTCCCTCCG
>JBGPVQ010000153.1:0-6616 GCA_041491785.1 Gemmatimonadota bacterium
CTTGGTGAAATTGGCGACGTTGAACACCACCGGCCGGGTGCCCAGCAGGCCAGTCTGATCGACGAAGGTGTCCTCCCACGCGCCTCCGCTCTTGCTCGGCCGGGCGAAGTAGTCGGCGTAGAACAGGGCCATCGACTTCCCGCCGGCGTCGAACACCTCGAAGACCCGGACATCGGGTTGGTAGGGCGGGATGTCTTTCCGTTGCTTGAAGGTGAGGCCGTACATCTGCCCGGCGGCGAAGAAGACCCCATCCTTGAGGACCCGATCCAGCTCGAAATAGGGACGCACCGCGGCATCGTCGAGATCGTATTCCGCCTTGCGCACCTGCTCGGCGTAGAATTGCCAGTCCCACGCGGCCAGCCGGAACCCACCCTTCTGCCCATCGATGATTGCCTGCATCCTGGCCGCCTCGCCGCGCGCCTTGGACGCCGCGGCGGGCACCATGTTGGTCATCAGCTCGATCGCCTTGTCCGGCGTCTTGGCCATCTGGTCATCGAGGCTGTACGCCGCATAGGTCGGGAAGCCGAGCAGTTTGGCCCTCTGCGCGCGCAGCTCGGCCAGGCGCTGCGCGATGGCTCGGGTGTCGTTGCTGTCACCCCGCTCCGCGCGGGTCATCGAGGCCCTGAGGAGGCGTTCGCGGAGCGCCCGGTTCTTGAGCGACGCGAGGAGGGGCTGTTGGGTGGTGTTCCGGAGCACCAGGACCCACTTGCCCTCGAGCTTGCGCGACCTGGCCGCCTCGCCGGCGGCGGCGAGATCTCCCTCGCTCAATCCGTCGAGGTCCGACTTGCTGTCCACCACGACCGCCCCGGCGTTGGTGGCGGCGAGGAGCTTGTTCTGGAAGCTGGTGCTGAGGGTGGACTCTTCCTTGTTCAGCTCGCGAAGCGTGGCCTTGTCCGCCTCGGAAAGGTTGGCGCCGGCGCGCACGAAATCGCGGTGGTACTTCTCCACCAGGAACTTCTGCTCGGGGTCCAGGCCTAAGCGGCCGCGCTGGTCATAGAGCGCCTGCACCCGCTGGAAGAGTTTCGAGTTGAGATAAATGGCGTCGTGGTGCGCGGCGAGCCTGGGCGCCTCGTCCGACTGCACCTTCTGCAGCGTGTCGTCGGTGTTGGCCTGGGTCATCGCGAAGAAGACCTTGGCCACCCGGGTGAGCAACCCCCCGGACCGTTCCATCGCCTCGACCGTGTTGGCGAATGTGGCCGCCGAATCCTGGCCCGCGATCTTCTCGATCTCGGCCAGGTTCTGCTTCATCCCCGCCTCCATTGCCGGCTGGTAGTCGGCATCGCGGATCTTGTCGAACGGCGGTGCCTGGTATTGGAGCGTGCTGGCGGTGAGGAACGGATTGGGGCCGCCGGCCGCTGGCTTGTCGGCGGCCGGAGTGGAGCAGGCGCTCAGCGCGGCGCCGAGGGCCGGGAGGACGAATCGAAGTCGACGCATCAGGGGTACTTCCGGTTGAGGGCGTTACGGCGACGGCGGCCGGGGACGGGGCAGGAGCTCGCGGCGCATGGCCGCGTGGTAGGCGAACGCGGCGAGAACGATTGCGTTCTCCTTGAGATCGTCCGGCTTTACCCGCTCCGCAAAATCCATGTTGGTGTGATGCTCGCGGGTGTCGTAGTCCGTGTAGTCCTGCAGGGTGTTGAACGCCGGGACGCCCAGCGCGATAAAGGAGAGATGGTCGGTGTTCCCGATGCGCGCCATCACATTGCGGCGGGCGCCGAGGTCCTTGAAGGGCGCCAGCCACGCGTCGAATATCGGCTGCACCGCCGGGTTCTCCTCGAGGTACCATCCGTAGATCGGTCCGGTTCCCGGGTCGCTGTTCAAATAGACCGAGAGCTTGTCGCGGGCGAGGACGTTTGTGTCGCCGGCGTAGTGCTGCGCGACATAGGCCCGTGAGCCGAGCAGCCCCTCCTCCTCACCGCCCCAGAGCGCCATCCGGATGGTCCGGCGCGGCTTGACGTCCAGCGCCTTGAGGATCCGCATCGCTTCCAGCAGCGACGCGGCGGCGTCCGCGTTGTCGGTGGCGCCGGTTGCCGAGTGCCACGAATCGAGATGCGCTCCCAGCATCACCACTTCGTCACCCACCACCGGGTCGGTTCCCGGAATCTCGGCAATCACATTGTATCCGTTGGTGTCGGCCGCCTGGTCCCTGGCGTCGACCCGGATCCTGAGCTTGACCGGCGCGCCGCCCTCGAGGGCATGCACGATCAGGTTGTAATGCTCGGTGGCCAGGATCACCGACGGCGCGGCGTCCCGGGGTGTATCCCGGCGGCCGAGGACGAACATCGTCCCATGCTCCCCCTGGGTCGGCTGCAGGACGACGCCGGCGCCCACTTCACGCATGATCGCGGCGAGGGAGCGCCCCGGGAGCGGTCCCTTCGGGATGATGAACCGCGGCGCGCCGATGGGAACCGGCTGGTCGTGCTCGCTGGGCTGAAGGCGGTCCTGGGTGATGAATTCATTGAGCGGCCGGGTGGCGAGGACAATGGCCCCCCGGAGGTCCGCGGCTCGGGCCCGCACCGCGGTGGAGTCGGCCAGGTCCCCTATGTAGACCGGCTTGGAGAACAGCTCTCCCCGGGTGGACGGCGTCCACGCCTCGGGGAATCCGAGGAGGGGAAGGTAGAAGGGCTCGGTCATTTCCAGGGTCAGCTTCTCCAGGCTCCACCCGTGGCCGAAGGGCCAGCTCTCCAGATGGACGCCCGACAGGCCGTAGCCCTTGAGCAGTGCCGCGCTCCAGTCCGCCGCCTGTTTGAACGCCGGGCTGCCGGTGAGCCGCGGCCCGGTCACATTGGTGAGGTGGTTGAACGTCTCCAGGACGTGCGACCGGGTCAGCCCTTCCTCCCGAATCCGGGAGATCATCGCCTGGTCCACCGGCTCCTGGGCCCGGGCAGACGGAGCCAGAAACAGCCCCGCGACCATGGCGATGTCGACTACCCGGCTCATGACGGAGTCCCTCCCTGGACCGGCCGCTCCCAGCCCATGCTCTTGAGGATGGTCAGGTACTCCGGGTCACCGGCGAGGTTGCCCAGGCCGGGCCAGTGCAGCGCCACCAGGGTGAAGAGCGGATCCTTGACCTCCAGCGCTTCCCGCATGTGGCGGAAGCAATCCTCCCGGCGCCCCGCTCCGAGGGCCGCGAAGCCGCGGACCCCCGGCTGGACGTACTCGGTGCGGGCCCGCGCGGCGAGCTCGGCGTAGAGCGCATCCGCCGCGTCCTGCCGTCCGGACCGCCCGTTGGCCAGGGCCAGGGCCATCATCACCCACGGGTGTCTGCCGAATCTGGCCAGCATGGCAACGCCCTGCGCGATTCCCTCCTCGGGCTTCGGGCCCAGGATGAGCGCGTGGAGCAGCGTCCAGTGCGGATAGAACGGCTCGGCGTCGAGCTTGAGCGCCTGGCGGGCCTCCGCGGCGGCTTCTTCGAACCGGCCGCCCCACGCCAGAAGGAGCGCGAGTTGAGACCTCCCAAAGACGTTCAGCGGGTCCAGCTCGAGCGCCGCGCGCATCTCGTTGACGCCTTCGTCGAAGCCGCCGTGCACGTAGCAGAGGTCGTACAGCGCGCGCATTCCGCGGGTCTCTGGGTTGAAGGGGTCGAGCTCCCGGGCTCGGGCCCAGGCGCGGGTTGCCTTTTCCCGGTCGTACTCGACAAAGAACGCGAGGAGCGCCTGGGCGACGTGCGCCGCCGGCAGGTTCGGGTCCTTCATCATGGACCGGTTAGCGGCTTCCTGAGCGCGCTCGCGGACGTCCACCAGCCGTTTCATGCCGTACAGGCTCGCGAACAGCAGCGCCTCGGCGAGCTCGGCCTGCGCCAGGGCGAATTCCGGGTCCAGGGAAACCGCCCGCTCGAGGCATTCCACCGCCCGGGGGATGGAGGGCCCTCGTTGCAGCGCCAGAGCGTGACCTTTGAGATAGAGGTCGTACGCCTCGAGGTTGTCGGTCGGGGGCTTCACCAGGGGCCCCGAATCCCGCACGCCCAGTGTCACCTCGAGCTTGGCCGCAATGGCAGTCGCGATCTCGTCCTGGATCGCGAAGATGTCGGTGTGCTCCCGGTCGAACCGCTCCGACCAGAGGTGGTAGCCGTCGGCCACGTTGATGAGCTGGGCGGTGATGCGGAGACGGTTCCCGGCCTTTCGCACGCTGCCTTCGAGCACCGTGGAGACATTGAGCTGGTCGCCGACGCTGCGGAGGTCGGTGTTCTTGCCCTTGAACGAAAACGCCGAGGTGCGCGCGGCCACCCGGAGGCCGGGAAGCTGGGCCAGCGCGTTGATGATCTCCTCCGAGATCCCGTCCGAGAAATACTCGGCTTCCGCCTCACCGCTCATGTTGGCGAATGGGAGCACGGCAATCGAGCGATCCCTGCTCTCCCCGCTCCCAGCGCCCGATTTCGGGTCCAGCGCTTCGGCGAAGCGCTCTACCGACGCGAAACGGTCCGCCGGCTCCCGGGCGAGGGCGGTGGAGATGGCCGCCTCGATCCCCCGGGGCACGTTAGGGCGCTTGACGGTGATCCTGGGAGCCGGCCGGGTGAAGCGTTGCACCAGAATCGACTCCATCGTCGGGCCCGTGAATGGCGGTTCGCCGGCCAGCATCTCGTACAGCAGACTCGCCAGCGCGTAGAGATCGCTCCGCCCGTCCACGTCGGCCTCGCCGGCCGCTTGCTCGGGACTCATATAGGAGGGTGTCCCCAGCGCCATCCCCACCAGGGTGAGCCGTTCGGATCCCGCCGCGCTCACCGCCCGCGCGATTCCGAAATCCGCCACGATCGCATGACTCGCCTGGAGGAGAATGTTCTCCGGCTTGACGTCGCGATGTATGACGCCGTGGCTGTGCGCGTAGGCGAGGGCGTCGGCGATTTCCCTCGCGATACGCACCGCCTCGTCCACCGGCAGGGTCCCCTCCCGGGTGAGCCGCTGGCGCAACGACTCGCCCTCGACGAACGGCATGACGTAGAAGAGGAACCCCTCCGCCTGGCCCGAATCGTGGAGCGGAAGAATGTGGGGGTGCGCCAGCTTGGCCGTCGTCCGGATCTCGCTCAGGAAGCGCTCCGCGCCGAGCGAGGCGGAGAGCTCCGGGCGCAAGACCTTGACCGCGACCTGGCGATCGTGCTTCAAGTCCGCCGCGAGGTACACGGTGGCCATACCGCCGGCGCCCAGCTCCCGCTCGATGCGGTATCGGTCGGCAAGGGCACTTGTCAGCCGGGTCAGCTGGGGATCGGACACCGTCTAAGAATAGGGCTTACCGAAGGCCGGGGCTACCCGGCGGCCTCGGAGGTGATAGAATGCTTTGACACCAGCCCCACCGGGCAGAGAGCATTCGATGACGCCGAAGATTCTGAGCTTGCACCACGTCACCGCCACGGTGGGCGACGCCCAGGTGGATCTCGATTTCTACGCCGGGCACCTCGGCCTCAGATTGGTCAAACAGACCGTCAACTTCGACAACCACCACGTCTTCCACTTCTACTACGGCAACGAGCGAGGCAGCCCCGGAACGATCATGACCACCTTTCCCTACAAGGGGATGGGTGTTCCGGTGGGCCGGAAGGGGGCGGGGCAAATTACGGTGACCTCCTTTTCGGTGCCGCAGGGTTCGCTGGGGGCTTGGCGTCAGAGGCTTTCCGCCCACGGCGTGACCGTGACGGCCGGAGGAACCCGCTTCGGCGAGGAGTTCATCGCCTTCCGCGACCCCTCCGGGCTCGATCTGGAGCTGGTCGCGACCGATCACGACGCTCGCCTCCCGTGGGTTACCCCCGACATTTCCCCTGCGATGGCGATCCGCGGGGTTCACTCCGTGACCCTCGCCATTCGGGCGCCCGAGTCCTCGATCGGGTTTCTCACCGGTGTCCTCGGCTGGAGCATCTCGGATCGGAACGAACACCGCACCCGCTTGGGGGTGATCGGGGGCGGCCCGGGACAACGCCTCGACATCCTGCACGCACCGGATGCTCCGCCGGCGATGAACGGACTGGGAACCGTGCATCACGTCGCGATGGCGATCGGTAGCTCGGAGGAGCAGCTCGCGGTCCGCGCCGAGCTCGTCGAACGGGGCTATGACGTAACCGAGGTGAGGGATCGCCAGTACTTCCTCTCCATCTATTTCCGGGAACCTGGCGGCGTGCTTTACGAAATCGCCACCGTGGGTCCCGGCTTTGCCGTGGACGAAGCGGTTCCCCGGCTCGGCCGGGCGCTCAAGCTCCCACCGTGGGAGGAGCCCCATCGGGCGATGATCGAGGCGGGGCTCCCCGCCGTTTCCTTCCCGGAACCGTGAGCGCGGATCCTCACGCCGGTCAGCCGGTGGAGGTTCGCGGCGAGCCGCTCCGCTCCAGCCGGGCCGCAGTGATCCTGATTCACGGCCGGAACGCCGGGCCGGCGAACATTCTCGAGCTGACCGAGGCCCTGGCGTACCCTCGTGTTTCCTACCTCGCCCCCGCCGCCGGGGGCGGCACCTGGTATCCCGACAGCTTCATGGCGGAAATCGCCCGGAACGAGCCGGGAATCACGTCGGGTCTCGCGGCGATCGATCTCTTGGTGGGGCAGGTGCAGGGGAAGGGGATTCCGAAACGTCGAATCGTCTTGCTGGGCTTCTCCCAGGGCGCCTGCCTCGCCAGCACCTATGCGGTCCGGCACCCGGC